>JAZFTZ010000154.1:0-3595 GCA_036446955.1 Thermodesulfobacteriota bacterium | reverse complement strand
GCGTCTACCAGTTCCGCCACTCCGGCAACCAAATGAGCTCAATGATTTTACCTGATCGCCAAAATTCAGCAACTTTCTCTTACCGCCTTTCTTAATAATATAGACCCACTGGCTCTCTCTTGCAAGGCCCTTAACGGTGAGAGTGTATTGTTGTCAGACAATTATGAAAGGGCCAAAGGCTAACCAGGAGGACGGGGGTCCAGGGGGAGGGGGCTGTGGCCCCCTCCCCCTGGAAAGATTCAGGGTTTCCCCCACAGTTGGCAAGATCGTATTTGCAACCGGAACAGCTTGCAGGCTGATCACCTCTTCTGGTAGGATTTCCTTGCACGATTAAACTTTTGACGCTCGCCTTTTCATCCTCGAGGATGGATGGTTTGAATGGCTGACCAGCGAAAGGTTTACCGGCTAGGCAATTGTTGAGGGGGAAGACTAACGGATGAGATGCGTTTTGATCCGCTATCATGAGATTGCCCTGAAAGGAAAAAACAGACCTGCCTTTATTCATAAACTTAAAGACAACCTGATACTGGCTGCCCAGGGATTGGGGGTGAGTAAGGCAGAGGTCCTGATGGGCAGAATAATGTTGTCTTTGGACGAGAATGCTTCCTGGCCCAGGCTGAAAGAAGCCCTTAGCCGGGTCCCTGGCGTGGCCAATTACTCCCTGGCCTTCAAGACCGACCTGAATTTGGAGGAGCTGAAACGGCAAGTTAAAATAAAACTGACCGACGTCAAATTCGACTCCTTTCGGGTAAGGGCCAGCCGGGCGTACAAGGACTTCCCCTTAACCTCTCCTGAAATAGATCGGGAAGTAGGTGCCTTCATTAAGGAGTTCAGCAAAGCGAGAGTCGATTTAAAAAAGGCTGACTTAACCGTCTTCATCGAGATCCTCCCCAAGATGGCCTTCTTTTATTTCCAAAAGGAGCCTGGGCCTGGGGGCCTGCCGGTGGGAATTAGCGGCAAAGTCGTTGGGCTTATGTCAGGAGGGATTGATTCTCCGGTGGCAGCCTACAGGATGATAAAGCGGGGCTGCCGGGTAGTCTTCGTGCATTTTCACGCTTACCCTTTCCTGGACAACACCTCCCAGAAAAAAGCCAGGGAGCTGGTTGAGATCCTGAACCGATACCAGTACAGCTCCCGTCTGTACCTGGTCCCTCTGGGCGAGCCGCAAAGGCAGGTTTCGGTGCAGGTCCGCGCGCCCTACCGGGTAGTGGTCTATCGGCGCTTGATGGTCCGGATAGGCGAAGCCATCGCCCGAAGAGAAGGGGCCCAGGGGTTGGTGACTGGGGATAGTCTAGGACAGGTGGCCTCCCAAACTTTGGAGAATCTGACCGTTATCGAAGAGGCGGCAAGCCTGCCCTTGATCAGGCCCCTCATTGGCATGGACAAGCAGGAGATTATCGGAGAGGCCCAGATGATAGGGACCTACTCCACTTCCATTATCCCGGATCAAGACTGTTGTCAGCTTTTCGTTCCCAAGAACGTGGCTACCTATACCAGCGTTGAAGAGATAACCGAGGCGGAGAAGGCGTTGGACATTGATAAGCTTATAGCGATGGCCTTGGAGGGAACAAAGCTAGTCAGGATCGGCCCGGGGGGAGAACGGCTGAGCTCTCCCCGCGTTGCTGAAAGTAGCTGAAGACCGCTCCCGCGTCGGCTCTAGTCAGCTTGGGCGCAGCTCGGAGCTCCTCCAAAGAAGCGTTTATCACCTGCTTTAAGCTGTCAAAATGCTGGAGCAAGGCCCTCCTCTTGGCCGGGCCTATACCGGGTATATCCTCTAACGAGGAGCGAAGCGCCCCTCGCTTACGTAGCTTGCGATGGTAGCTAACGGCGAATCGATGAGACTCGTCTCTTATCCTTTGCAGCAAATGGAGCAAGGGCGACCGGGGGGATAGTTTGACGGCATCCTTGACATGGGGCATATATATTTTCTCCTCCCCCTTCCCGGTTGGTAAGCCTTCATCTTCCGTGGGTTTGGCCAGGCCAATGACATCTACACCCGCTATACACAGCTCATCAAATACCTGGAGGGCTACCGCCAGCTGTCCCTTACCACCGTCCACTATGACCAGGTCAGCCATCTCACTGTTCTCTTTGATAGCTCGAGAGAAACGGCGGCTAAGGACCTCATGCATCATCAGGTAATCGTTGGGCGATTCCAATGTCTTAATCTTATAATGCCGGTAATCTGATTTTAGCGGCCTGCCCGCTTGAAAGACCACCAAGGAGCCCACTGCATTGGCACCCTGGATATTGGAGATGTCGTAGGCCTCAATACGCTGGGGGAAATTCTTGAGTCTCAGCCGTGCCTTGAGTTCCTCCAGCAGAGCGAGCTCGCTCCTCTCCGTCTCCATCCGGCCTCGGGCATTATTGGCGGCATTAGCCGAAGCCATCTTTAAAACCTTGGCCCGATCCCCTCTTTGCGGCACCAGGATGCTAACCGAAGAACTCTTTTTCTCAGAGAGCCAGGAGGCGATGACCTCGGCATCCTCCACCGGCACCGGTATTATTATCTCTTGAGGTATGAACTTCCCCCGGCTATAAAACTGTTTCAAGAAGGCTGAAACCAGTTCTGAGGCCGGCAAACCCCGGCGATTAGGTAAAGAGAATGACTGGTTGCCGATGAGCTTTCCCGCCCGGACGAACAGAAGCTCCACTTGAGCGAAACCATCGGCGAATGTAATCCCAAGATAATCCTGGTCCAAGAATCGGCTGGAGACCATCCGCTGCTTGGTTAGTACCTTTTTCAGGGAACGGATCTGGTCCCGCAACTTAGCCGCCCGCTCGAAATTCAAATTTTCAGCCTCCCGTTCCATCTCCTGGCGCAGGCTGGTGACAACATTGTAACCTTTCCCCTGAAAGAACTCCTTTATCTGTTCCACAACCCGTCGATATTTTTCCTCATCTACATTCTCCGTGCAGGGCGCAAGGCACTGGTTCATCTGGCAATAGATGCAGGGACGCCCCTGTTTAAGCATATATTCCGGGCACCGCCTCAACCCGAAAAGGCGATAAACCAGGCGCAAAGTCTCCCGCAGCGCCTGGGCCGAGGTGAAGGGCCCGAAATAAACGGAGTCGTCCTTCTTTATCTGGCGCACGATGTACAAGCGGGGAAACCGCTCCCCCATGGTAAGCTTCAGGCAGGGGTAATTCTTATCATCCTTGAGGATGACGTTATACCGGGGCCGGTGCTCCTTTATCAGGTTGTTCTCCAGAATCAGCGCCTCCACCTCGGAGCTGGTGATGATATAGTCAAGGTCGGACAATCTGGCCAGCATGGCTTTAGTCTTCGGATTGGCATCAATACCCCTCTGGAAATAAGAGCGCACCCGGTTCCTCAACGACCGGGCCTTGCCCACGTAAATAACCTGACCCGAGACGTTCCTCATCATATACACACCCGGCGCGTCAGGCAGGCTCTTGAGTTTGTCGGTTAGGTAATGCATGGCTTTTTAGGGGGAACCCTTTAAAAAGGGTTGCCCCCTAAAACCCCCTCCCAAACTTTTTGGGTTGGGCTGATTTTGGCCGAGCCAAAATCAGCTCATCAGCTGATTTAAATTATATCATAGCGGCGGTGAAGGACGGCCAGGGGACAAGT
>JAZFTZ010000153.1:0-4552 GCA_036446955.1 Thermodesulfobacteriota bacterium | reverse complement strand
CGCCCCGACCAGTAATTAGCATGGTCGGGTTTCGCCACCAGCCGGGACTCGGAGAAAAGCTGTGATGATGGCGCCTGTAGCTCAACGGACAGAGCAGCAGCCTTCTAAGCTGTTGGCTGGAGGTTCGAATCCTCTCAGGCGCGCCAAACGGTGGTGAGTGTAGCTCAGCTTGGTTAGAGCACCGGGTTGTGGCCCCGGTGGTCGGGGGTTCAAGTCCCCTCACTCACCCCAATAAAATCAAGGAGTTACAGATAATTCCCGACCTTTCCGCTTTTATTTCGCCACCGCACCCAAACAAATAGTTCTTCAGATCCTGGTTCGCCTCCCTATCCACCTCCGAAATAAGGTGGCCGTAGCTGTCCATGATTATTGGCTTAGGAGAACAGCCAAGCCAAGAGAGCCATCCTTTCCCCTCTTGGCTTGAATAAGGATAGCACCATTATATTTTTATGGTGGCGGTACAGCGGTAATTCTCATAGAATAAAGGTTGGTACCCTTCGAGGATGCAAATTGGCCAGAATACTGTGGTATCTGAAACGGATAAACATCTTCGCCGAGTTGGAGGATAGAGTCCTATCTGAGCTTGGCCAGCAGACCAAAATGGCCCGGTTCAGCAAGGGAGAATATATGTATATGCCCGGCGACCCATCCAACTCAGTCTTTTTCTTAAAGGAGGGGCGGGTTAAGATAACCCATTTATTGGAGAACGGAAAGGAATTCACCCTGGCCATTCTGGAGCCGGGGGAGGTCTTTGGGGAGTTGGCACTAGCCGGGGAATATACCCGGGAAAGCGGTGCCGTGGCCATGGGAGAAGTTCTGGCCTGCATGGTGGACAGGGCATTTTTCGAGCGGTTACTTAATAAAAGGCCAGACCTGTCTTACCGACTGACCAAGATAATCGGTTTTCGCCGGCGGGAGATAGAAATTCGATTGGCTGATCTGGCCTTCAGGGGTGTGCCATCAAGAATCGCCCGGGTACTGCTGCGTTTAGCTGAACAGTATGGAACACCTGAGAACGGCGGCCTGAGACTTAAGATCAGGCTGGGGCATCAGGATATCGCCAATCTTATCGGCGCCAGCCGGGAGACGGTTACCCTCACCCTAAATAGATTGAAAAAAGAAGGTATCTTAGATTCCACCCGCCGCCACTTCATCATCTTACAGCCCGAGAAGCTCAGGGATTTCCTCTAGCCCCCCTTTTGCCGGGCAACTATTCCAGGGTCACCAGGAGATTCAGGTAATCATCGATGACGGCTGAGGTTGCTGGGCCCATGACCAGAGTAGATTCCCTCTCTTCCACCACCGCTGGGCCCGAGAACTTGGCGCCCTGCAGAAGCCGGGTGCGGTCGTATACCTTGGTGGACACGAACTCTCCAACCTGGGAGAAATAGACTGGGCGAGTTCCCTTAAGCGCGGCTGATGGCTCCAAGCGGCCGGGTTGGTCCATTCTCAGATTTATCTTAGGCCGGGGGCCCTGGAGGGTAACCCTCCAGTTTAGCGCCTCCACCGGGGTGTTGGGGATGGTGCGATGGTAAAGCCTTTTATAGTGGATGTCGAAATATTCCTGGATAAGTTCCAGATGCTGGCTGGCGAACTCCCCTCCGGGGATGGGCACTACAATCTCGTGACCCTGGCCCTGGTAACGCATATCCGCGGTTCTTATGGATAAAACCTGATCCTTTTCCACTCCCGCATCTTTGAGCAGTCCCATACCCTGTTGTTCCATCTCCCGGAAAATCTTGTTAACCAGTTGGGGAACAAGCATGTCCAACCGGCAGACATAGCTTCTCACCATGTCGAAAGACAGGGGGGCGATGAGGAATCCCAGGGCAGAGATTACCCCGGCTCTCAGCGGGCAGATAATCTTCTTGATCCCCAGCCGCTGACACAATCCGTGGGCGTGTACCGGGCCAGCGCCTCCAAAGGCCACCATGGTATAACTGGCGGCATCTTCTCCTTTTTCCACCACGTGGATGCGCGCCGCGTTAGCCATGTTCTCGTTAACCACCTGATGAATTCCCCAAGCGGCCTGAACCAGGTCCAGGCCCAAGGGCCGGGCGATTATTTCATTTATGCTTTTCTCTGCCTTAGCCTTGTCCAAGGCCATTTTGCCTCCCAGGAAGAAATCGGCGTCCAGATAGCCCAGCAGCAGGTCAGCATCGGTGACAGTCGGTTCTTGCCCGCTCAGGCCATAACAGGCGGGGCCGGGATAGGCCCCCGCGCTTTGGGGCCCCACCTTGAGCAAGCCCATGGAATCGAGATGAGCGATGCTTCCACCTCCGGCCCCGATCTCAATCATCTCAATGACAGGCAATCTAATAGGCAAACCACTTCCTTTTTTGAACCGATAAACCTTGGCCACCTCGAAATCAGTGGTTAGCCGCGGCTCTCCTTCCTCGATCAAACAGGTCTTGGCTGTTGTCCCTCCCATGTCGAAAGAAAGCAATCTTTTCTCACCAGCCAGATGGCCAAAGAAGCTGGCCGCAATCGCACCCGCGGCCGGCCCAGATTCCACTATCCTCACCGGAAATCTCCGGGCGGTATCGGGGTGGGCGGTGCCTCCGCTGGAGAGCATGACGAAAAATTTGCCTTTGAAACCGAGTCGGGCCAACCTGTCCTCAATGCGGTGGAGGTACCTGGTCATTAACGGCTGAGTATAGGCATTGGCCGCGGTGGTACAGGTGCGCTCGTATTCCCTGATCTCCGGTATTACCTGATGGGACAGGGATACGAACATCTCCGGTGCCCGCTCACTTATTATCCTTTCCATCAGAAGCTCATGTTCGGCATTTCGAAAGGAATGAAGAAAACAGACTGCAATCGCCTCTATGCCTTCCTCCCTCAACTGGTCCACTGCTCGAGCGGCCTCCTCCAAGTTAAGCGAGATGATAACTCGACCATCAGCGGATAACCTCTCGGCTACCTCCTTACGCCATATTCGGGGGACCAGGGGTTTGGGCATCTCCAAAAATATGTCGTAAACGTCGTACCTTTTTTCCCGACCGATCTCCAGAATATCTCGGAAACCCTTGGTAACAATCAGGCCGGTCTTGGCTCCTCGGCGCTCGATCAAAGCATTGGCCACCAAAGTGGTGCCATGGATTATCTTCTCCAGCCTTTCCGGCCTGATTTCAGTCTCGCTAAGCAGGGCCCGCAGGCCCTCCAGCGCCCCCACCGACGGGTCATCAGGGGTGGTCAGGATCTTGCCGGCCTTGATCCTCTTGCCAGCGTCATCAAGTAGAATTATATCGGTGAAGGTTCCGCCGATATCGATTCCTACGTTCACCTCGGCTCCTTTCCTCGCTAGCTAGCCCGAGGCGTTGTTCCCAGGACGGTAGTAAAGGGCAAAAGGTTCAGCAGGCAGGTACTTCAAGGTGAGACCACGAAAATCATCCAGTTTAGAATATCCTTTCTTCGACATAAACGATACCAGATCAGCCAAAATTTTCCCCACCCGGTCCGGACCATGGTACATAAACGCGCTAAGCATCTGAACGGCATCAGCGCCGGCCATAATATATTGGACCAGGTCTTCAGCCGAGCTGCATCCCCCAGTCCCGATTATAGAGACATCCACCACCCGGCGCAAATCCGCTACCAGCTTGATGCCGGCGTATTTTATCGCCGGGCCGGTAATCAGGCCCACGCCCTGAGAAAAAGATAGGACCGGTCTGCCAGTCTCCAAGTCAATAGGCATCCCCCCTATCGTCGGCAGAGGGATGAGGGCATCGGCCCCGGCGCGGGCGGCCACCCGGGCGTTCTCCAAAAGGTTTCCGTACTGGTTGGTCATCTTTACCCACAGGGGGAGCGTTATCTCCCGTTTAAGGCGGCTTATTAAATCGTTTAGCAACCGGCGGTCCAATTGCCAGTTACCGGCTCCGCCGATGGGAATGTCGTTTCGTCCTATATTGGGACACGATATATCAATATCTACTACCTGCGCTCCCATTCTTTGTGCGGCCCGGGCCAGGTTAACAAATTCGTCGATATCGGTTCCGGCTATGCTTATCACCAGTACGGTTAAAGCCAGCCTTTTTCGCTCCCGGGCCAATTTCTGGGCATATATCTCTTCGCCCAGATTGGGGGTCCCCTCGGCATTTATCAAACTATCACCGGCTATCCTAACCACCCGGGGACGAGGATTACCCTTCCTGGCCTTTCGGGTCAAGGTCTTGCTTATGACTGCGCCGCACCCCGCCTGAGCGTACCTGGCCAATCCACTGGGGCTATGACCAGGGGGGCCCGAGGCCAAAATAATCGGATTGGCTAAGCTGACACCGCCCACTTGGGTAGATATGTCCACAGTCTCTGGCAATTTCATCTCGGTTCCGACAAAACAGTCAAGCCAATTTTAGCAGAGGGCCCTCTGAATTACAACCTTTGACCCCAATGATGAGTTTTATAAAGCAAAGCTTCTTCCAGGGGACGGGACCCGCGGCCACGTCCCCCTGGGGGTGTCACCTGGGTCTGGTGACAAAATAGTATTAGCTGGACTAGTCGTTGACATAGGCGCTGAAGTTAGATATGTTGCTAAAGCTGGTGGGAGGCTAGC
>JAZFTZ010000152.1:0-4694 GCA_036446955.1 Thermodesulfobacteriota bacterium | reverse complement strand
GAGATGGCATAGCTCATGCAAAAGTTGGCGTGCAGATTGATCACGGACCGTTAGGCCGTGCTGAGACCAAGTAAAGAAAGGAGGTGAGATTAGCGTGCAGATTGATCACGGGCCATTAGGCCGTGCTGAGACCAAGTAAAGAAAGGAGGTGAGATTATGGCGCTAAAGGGAAGATTGATTATTTCGTTAATGTTCGCATTAGCAGCACTGGTCTTTCTGGCATATGGGCCTGCCCTGGCGTACACTCCAGGGGACGGTATCGCCACAACACCCCACGACTTCCGGGGTTACACGGGCGTTACATCCGATGACAGCACCCCGTCCACCATTTCTTCTACGGCTGACGACGCGCAGATCTGCGTCTATTGCCACGTACCGCACAACTCTAAGAAGGACGGGGGTAGTGTTCCGATTCGGCCCATCTGGAACCACAATGTGGACACCAGTACCAGTTGGATCGCGGATACGAACTACTGGGCAAAGACCTTCAACGAGACTACTCTGACAGCACCTTCGGGGGTTTCCATTCTTTGCCTTAGCTGCCACGACGGAGTAATCGCGGTTGACGCTTACGGCTCCAACGCGGGTAGTACCTTTATACCCTCGGCCAACAGCACGTACTTGGGCACGGATATGAGGGACGATCACCCCATTTCGGTAACCTATCCTGCGGGTGATCTGGCGACCTCCAGGTTCGTAGTCGCCCCGACTGGGGTGAAGGTTGATTTCGGCGGGGTGAAGAGGGTGGAGTGTGCAAGCTGCCATGACCCTCACAATGCCAATGTGGCCACGGCGGGACTAGGAATAGGGAAGTTCCTAAGGGTGAAAAAGGAGAATAGTGATATCTGCCTCGCCTGTCACATTAAGTAACGAGGACTGCTAGCTCAGGGAAAAAACCCTGAGACGCCCCCGGCGGGAACCCGTCGGGGGCGTTTTTTTGGGCACAAATCTTGCTCCCTTTAAAGGCAAAGGAGATGAATGAATAGCTTTCAACCAGGCTGGGGAGGAGAAAAGGAAATGAAGTCCACAAAGTTTACTGACTATCGGGCAGGCTGGGTTCTGGGACTTTTCTTGCTGGCTTTGCTATCCGGCTGTGCCACCAGTCGGGTTGATAAGGAGGCTGGGCCGGTATTCTATCCCGCTGCACCCGATACGCCCCGGATACAGTTCCTGACCAAGATATCCGACTCCAGGGACACAGGAAAACCGGTGGGGGCTTTGACCAAGTTCATTCTGGGCGAGGGGGCCGTGCAAATCAACGCCATCGGAAAGCCCCACGGACTGGCCCTCTCCCAGGGTAAGCTCTACCTTGTGGACAACCGCCCCGACCGAATACTGGTAGTGGAACTGGCCAGCGGCAAATTCGGGGAAATAGGGGGCAAGCGCCGGTTGAATTTCGTCAAGCCTATCAACCTGGTGGTTGATACTGATGGGACCAAGTATATAGCCGATACCCAGGCGGGGAAGATAATCGTCCTAAATGCCCAGGACCAGCCAATAAGGTCTTTCGGCAAGCCTGAAGATATGAAACCATCTGACATGGTCGTATCTGGCGACTTGTTGTTCGTGGCCGATATCAAGGATCATGAGATAGAGGTCTTCAACAAAAAGACCGGGAAACTGGTTTACAAAATAGGCAAGAACGGAAAAGGTGAGGGGGAGTTCGTTTTTCCCACCAACCTGGCCCTGGATACAGCTGGTAATCTTTATGTCGCCGATACCGGCAACTTCCGAGTGCAGAAGTTGACGCCCCAGGGGAAATTGCTTAAAGTCTTCGGCGGCCTGGGCGACCAGCCGGGCTATTTCCACCGGCCAAAGGGGATTGCCGTGGACCGGCAGGGCAGACTGTACGTGGTGGACGCCACATTCCAGAATATCCAGATCTTCGATGACCAGGGTAGGTTACTCTTGTACTTCGGGGGGCGGGGCTATGGGCCTGGTGACCTGAACCTGCCGGTAAAGGTCATCATTGACTACGACCATATCAGTTACTTCAAGAAGTACGCGGCGCCGGGCTTCGAGCTGGAATACCTGATACTGGTTACCAGCCAGTTCGGCCCGAATAAGATTAATATTTACGGTTTCGGTCACCCTTCTGGTAACGAGGCGGGTGCCGAGAAGACGGCCAGGTCTCGATAGTTGCCGGGCCGGGGTAGCGGGAGCTTCAGTTTGGTGGCGAGATTAGTCACTATATCTTTGATTCTTCTTCTGGTCTTGGGCGCTGCTTGCAGCCGCCAGACCCGCTATAAACTACTTACGACTTTATTTGATGACGTCCCTCCCCTGGAGGGGAGTCGTCCCCCGGTACCGGTCCAGCTTAAACAGCCTCCCCCACCCCGACCTTCCCCAGCGCGGGTTGCTCGCAAGCCCCAACCCCCTATCTATTTCCATCCCCCTTACAAAGAGGGGCGCTGCTCCCTCTGCCATGATCCTCAGGCTTCTAACCGGCTGGAGATCCGGTCGGATAAGATCTGCTTCAAATGCCACAGTGGCATCGTAGAGGCGGTGCAAGGCCAGAAGGTTCATGGCCCTGTTGGTGCCGGGGCATGCATCTTCTGCCATAACCCACATAAATCAAAATTTCCCAGGATGTTGCGCAAGCCGGTGCTGGCCACCTGCTTCTCATGCCACAAGGAGCAGGACATTCGGGCTGCCGAGTACCATAAGGGGAGGGATGACCTCACCTGCACCCTTTGCCACGACCCTCACCGGGGTGAAGGCAGGAGTATGCTGAAGGCGATGGGGGAGGCAGTGCCTGCCGGCACGAGGTACTGATGTGCAAAGCAGGATATGGGTCAGCGCCATAATAATGATTACGGGCCTCCTTCTTGGAATCATATCGAACAATGCCCAAGCCCAGTGGCCTTCCCTCAGACTTTTTGGGCTTATGTATCTCAGGGGGGCCCAGGATTCATTGTTCGAAAGGGAGGACAACTGGGACAGCGGCGGAGCATCCTTCGCGGGTCGCTCCTCTTCCCGCACCAGGGTTCGCCCCACTCTGAATCTGTCGGGCCGAGGCTTCATCCTCCACCCGCGTCTTCTGGATATGACCTTTTCTACCGGCCTAGGCGTGAGCCTGGAAAGTTTCACCCTCGAAGAGACCGAAAAGACCAGGCAGTTAGTGAAGAACTACTCCATTTCAGCTCAGTTGCTGAAAGAGAAAGTCTATCCGATGAGCTTTTTCGCCTCCCGCACAACCAGCACGGTCAGCCGAGATTTCTTTGAGCCGGCCCAAAGCCAGTCTCAGTCCCTGGGCGGACGCATCAGTTACAATAACAGCTTGATACCCTTAAGCCTGCTCATCGAGCGCAGGTCATTGCTGTATGATTCAGAAACCTCCCGCCAGGATATCCTCGAGAATTCGGCCACCCTCGAAGCCAGCCACAAACTGGGCAAAAACATAAGGAGCAGCCTTCGGTATGGATTCAGGACCCTGCAGGAGAGGATAACAGGCCAGAGCAGCCACTCTCAAAGCCTGAACCTGAGCAACCAGTGGAACTTCGGAAAGAAGAAGGAGAACCTGCTCTCCTCGAACATCTCCCTCAGCGACCTGAGGGGAGTGAGCGAGACCACCACCTTAAGCCTTTTAGAGTCTCTATCCCTGAACCATTCCGCTAACCTCTCCTCCGATTATCGCTACTCCGCTACTAAGAGCGCCTCGCCGGCCTTCTCCTTCACCAGGCAGGAGGCTAAAGCTTCTGTGAGACACAAGCTCTACGGCAGCCTGGTGAGCCAGGGTTTCCTTTCCGGGAATATCAACCAGGGGGACGGTACTTCTCAAAATGCATTGGCCGGGGGGTTTTCTCTCTCATATAATAAAAAGATCCCCTATGGGACATTCTCCGTCGGCTATAACCTCGGCCTTAGCAGGACGGCGCAGGGGACGGATTCGGGAGCTCTTAGCATCTTTGATGAGGCTCATACCCTCACCGATGCAAGCCCCTCTTTCCTCTCGAATCCGGGCGCGCTACTTAGCTCGATAATAATTACAGACTCTGCCGGGCTGATCCGCTTCACTGAAGGGGTGGATTACATACTGATAGACCGGGGCGGGGTGATTGAAATTCAGCGGCTGGCATTGGCTGATGGCTCATCAGTGCTGGTGGACTACCGCTTCGCCGCTCCCTTGAGTTCTAGCTTCTTGACCACAGCTCAGGGATACAGCGCCAGCATTAACCTTTTCTCTCGTCTTAAGCTGTATTTCTCTCATGCTGAATCTTCTAACCATGTTCTCTCTGGCCAGGACGGCTCCTTCCTCCGAGATAGAATTAAGACCCGATTCGGTGGCAAGTTCAGCTGGAAGTGGTTCGAGCTGAGCGGGGAAATCGAGGACGACTCCTCAGAGCTAAATCCCTTTACTTCCTTGACGACCAGGTTCAAGATGATTTGGCCGGTGCGCCAGGGCACCCTGTTTTCTTTTAGAGCCTCCTGGGGGGAGAGAAATTTCAAGGAGACCCAGCAGAAAAACGTTTTTACCATGCTGAATAGCTCACTTCGGAGCAAGCTGTTCAGTTTTCTCAACCTGGGGATCGAGGCCGGCTATCAGACCCAGAGGGGGGGAGGGTCCAAAAGCAGTGGCCTGAGGCTCAAGGTCCAGGCGGATTTCAAGATCAGGCAAATTACATTATCCATAGGCAATGAGTGGATTCGCACGAATACCTTGGGACAGCAACAAGATCGTAATTTCATCTTCG
>JAZFTZ010000151.1:0-10783 GCA_036446955.1 Thermodesulfobacteriota bacterium | reverse complement strand
CGCGGATCAGCGTGCTAAACGCTGATACCGATGCCACCCCCTGGGACTTCGGCGCGGTGGGCAGCCGCACCATGTTCAATGCCGGCCACGCGGTACGGATGGCCGCGGCTGAGGTCAAGAGCAAGCTGCTTAGCATGGCCGCGGGCATGCTTGAGGCCCGGGTGGACGACCTGGTTTTATCCCAGGGAAAGGTTTACGTTAAGGGGTCCCCGGATAAGGCGGTGCCTTACGGCATGCTCTGTGCCAGCGCGCCCTCCAGCCAGGGTCCGCTGATCGGCTGTGGCTCCTTCAACATGCACTCACCGAGCTTCGATGCCAGTCTGATAAAGAGGTCGGTGTACAACTCCATCCCCGCGGCCGCGTTCTTCACTCAGGTGGCCGAGGTGGAGGTGGATGAGGAGACCGGCCAGGTAAAGGTGCTGAGGATAACCGTGGTTCAGGACGTAGGTTTCGCCATCAATCCTCTGAGCGTGGAGGGTCAGATCGAAGGCGGCATCAGCCAGGGCGTCGGCCTGGCCTTAACCGAACGGGTGGTCTTTGAAAACGGCCGAATGGCAAATCCCACTTATCTCGATTTCAAAGTACCGGTGGCAACTGACACCCCCCAGATAGACGTTACCATCCTGGAGAAGAAGGCGGAGGAGGGCCCGTACGGGGCCAAGGGGGTGGGGGAGCCGCCTATAGTGCCCACCGCGGGAGCCATCGCCAACGCCATCTATAATGCTACCGGCGTGCGGTTATATGAGTTGCCCATGACCCAGGAAAGGGTGGCCGCGGCCTTGAAGAAAAGGGGCAAGAGAAGGGGCAAAGCAGCCTGAGGCCGGGCTTAATTGTCGGCTGGGAAAGAAGAAAACGTTTATTTCCACCTGTCAGCGGGTGTTGCTATAGTTCCTTGATAGCTAGTACCTTAATCCCCCTGCCTGCCGATTCCGCCTTATTCCCGGGTAACCTGTGCCGGCGCGATATTCTGCAGCCAGTAGAGCGCGCACTGGTTGTTGCTGAACCAGGCGCAGTCTTTTTTAATACAGTCCTCGAAATTCTTCAACGGACATTTCTTGGTTAAATCGAAGACCATTGCAAATCCTCCTAAAGTCGCAACTTATAGCCGGTCTTGAACAAATAAACGGTAAAGGAGAAAAGGGAGGCCGCCACCACGACCGCCATGCCCAGGCTGAATAAGGGGTTGACGTCAGACACCCCCAGCACCCCGTATCTAAGCCCGTTCACCATATATAAGATGGGGTTGAATAAGGAGACGTAATGCCATATTCCAGGCAGCATCTTCACCGAATAAAACACCCCGCCCAAGAATACCAGCGGGTTGATGAAGAAGTTGGAGAAGAGCATGATATGGTCCATCCGCTCCGCCTTCAGCGCGGAGATTATGCCGCAGCAGGAGAAGATGAGGGACACCAAAAGGATGAACGCGACCACGTAAAAAGGGTTCTCCAACCGCACTTGGCCGACCACCAGAAAGGTAGCCAATATCAGGCTTCCCACCAGTACGCCCCGGATCATGCCGCCCAGCACGAAGGCCAAGGCCGTCTCCAGATAGGAAAGGGGGGATATCAGAATGTCCTCTATGGACTTTTCCAGCCGGGCCACATAGAGCGAGGTGGAGGTGTTGGAATAGGCGCTGGTAATAGTCCCCATCATGGCCAGTCCGGGCAGTATGTAATAGACGTAAGGGAAACCATCGATCTCTTTAATGCGGCTTCCCAGGGAGTAGCCGAAGATCAGGATGTATAGAAGGGAGGATATGATGGGTGGGAAGACGGTCTGGTTGATAAGGTTGACAAATCTGTATACCTCACGGTTCAATAACGTCTTGAACCCTATCAGTTGATTCATGGATTCTCCTTCCAGTAAGCTTAATAAAGACATCCTCCAGATTACCCTGGCGAAGGTCGATCTCTGTGATCTCCGCCTGATAATCGTTCAACACCGTCAACACCTGGCTGGCCAGCTTGGCCCTTTCTTTGCCCCGAACGATGATAGTACAGCCCCCATCGGCTAGCTCAACCTCAGGTCCAACCAGAAGCTTCTCCAAGGGTGCGACCGGTTTTATCAGCTTGATGATCATGTAGCCATCCTCCAGGCTCGCTATCAAATTGGCCACGGTATCCAGGGCGACGATCCGGCCTTCGTTTATGATAGCCACCCGGCCGCACAGCTCCTGGGCCTCCTCAATGTAATGGGTGGTAAGCAGGATGGTTATCCCCTTCTGGTTTAGCTCCCTTAAGTAGCGCCAGAGATGGTGGCGAAGCTCCACGTCTAGGCCCGCGGTGGGTTCGTCCAGTATAAGGATGGGCGGGGAATGGATCAATGCCTTGGCGATGAGCACCCGCCGCTTAAGCCCACCGGAAAGCTTGAGATAGATGAGGTCCCGCTTATCGAATAGTCCGAACAGCTCCAGAAGCTCATCGGCCCGGTTTTCGGCCTGCTTTTTGGGCAGACCATAATAACCTCCTTGAAAGATCAAGCTCTGGCGAATGGAGAAGTAGCGGTCCAGGTTAACCTCCTGGGGAGATAGGCCGATAAGCTGACGGCTCTTCCGGTAATCCTTGACCACGTCATAACCGAATACAGCTACCTGGCCGCTGGTCGCCTTGGCCAGGCCGGTTATGATGTTTATGGTGGTGCTCTTGCCCGCGCCGTTGGGGCCTAGAAGGCCGAAGATCTCTCCCTTGTCCAGGGTGAGGTCTATCCCCTTGAGGGCCTTAAGCGGGCCGTAGAACTTGACCAAATTCTTTATCGCCAGGGCCGGGCCAACCAGTTCGAGATCTATCATCAGGCTTTTCTCATCGAAGGAATGTCTCCAACTTCAGGTTTACAGGTTTAGATGTTAATAGAGGCTGAGTTAAACGTCAATAAATCTTCCCCGGGGGACGGGGCCATGGCCCCCCAGGGAAGGTTTCTCTCACAAAACACTCACGGTCTCTGGCCCGTTATATTCCTTGACAGCCACCGGCAAAACTTTTAGCATTTGGTTTATCTCTATCATTAGTTAGTTGAGGAGGACCATAATGAGTACCAAGCAGTCTGGCAGCAGCCGGCTAAAGCCTCAATACGGCTCCGACCTCATAGTCGATTTGATCAAGGCCATGGAGATAGAGTATGTGGCCTTCAATCCCGGTTCCACCTTTAGAGGGCTTCATGATTCCATTGTCAATTATGGCGGGAATAAGAGCCCGGAGGTGATCACCTGCTGCCACGAGGAGATATCGGTGGCCATTGCCCATGGGTACGCCAAGGCGAGCGGCCGACCGATGGTGGCCATTGTTCACGATGTAGTCGGGTTGCAGCATGCCACCATGGCCATCTACAACGCCTGGTGCGACCGGGTGCCGGTGCTGGTGCTGGGCGGGTGTGCGCCGATGGATTCGGTCAAGCGGCGGCCCTGGATAGACTGGGTCCATACCGCGCTGGTGCAGGGAAACCTGGTGCGCGACTTTGTGAAATGGGATGACCAGCCGGCCAGTGTGGAGGCTTTTCCGGAGTCGCTTATCCGGGCCCTTCGAGTGGCCACCACCGATCCTGAAGGGCCGGTGTACGTCTGCTTTGATTACGATCTACAGGAGCAGCCCCTCAACCATCCGATTGCCCTTCCCGATTTAAGTCGTTATGCCCCGCCCCGGCCCATCCAGGCTGACTCTGAGAGTTTGCGCCAGGCCGCGGAGATGCTGGTCAACGCCAACGCGCCGGTGGTTGTTGCTGATGTATTGGGGAAAAATCATGAGGCTGTTGATGCCTTGGTTAATTTGGCTGAGCTTCTGGCCCTGCCGGTCATAGACAAGGGTGGAAGCCACCAGGGTCGGCCCTGTTTTCCCAATAACCATCCCCTTGATTTGACCGGCGCGGAGGGGGAACTGCTGAGCAAAACTGACCTGGTCCTGGCCCTTGATGTGGATGATCTGTACGGTGGTCTTGTTGTTTCAGACCCAAAGACCAGAGCCTTTAAGTATGTGGTGCCCGAGTCGGCCAAGATTATACATGTGAATAAGGGCGACCTGTTCATTCGCAGCTGGGCCACTGACTATCAGAGACTGACCGCGGTTGACCTTCCCCTGGCCGCGGACAGTGGGGTTGTATTACCGGCCTTAAAAGAGCTGGCTCAAAAACTGCTGAAGCCGGAGAGGGCGGCCGAGATGCAAGAGCGATACCAAAGCTTGAAGGCCAGGCACGATGCCTTGCGGGCCCAGTGGCAAGAAGAGACTGATAAGAAATGGGACGAACTGCCCATATCAAGTCCCCGGCTGGCCGCCGAGGTCTGGAGCGTGATCAAGGACGAAGACTGGGTCTTAACCAGGGGTACCTTGCATGGCTGGGCCAGAAAGCTCTGGGAGTGGAACAAGCCTTACCAGTATGTGGGCGGCTGTCCGGGTGCAGGCTTGGGCTATGGCCTGGGCGCCTCTTTAGGCGCGGCTCTGTTCCATAAACGTTGGGATCGGTTATGTATCGATTTGCAGTCGGATGGCGACCTTCTGTTTACCCCCAGCGCGCTTTGGACCGCGGCCCATCATCAGATTCCACTGCTCATAGTAATCTGGAACAACCGCTCCTATTACAACAGTGAGCATCACCAAGCTTTGATAGCTAAACTCCGTAATCGGCCAGTGGAAAATAGTGTCATCGGCACTCGGCTGGAGGACCCGGTGGTCGATTACACTCAGCTGGCCCGATCCTTCGGCGTTTATGCGGAAGACACCGTCCATAAGCCTGAGCAACTGGGCCCGGCACTGAAGGCGGCGATCAGGGTGGTGAAAGAGGATAAAAAGCCCGCGCTGGTGGATGTTTGGGCTCAATCCCGCTAATGGAGTGATGAGGAAATGCCAGCGGCTGAAGAGAGGGTTATCCTAGATCAAGCACATCTGGAAGAGGCCCTGGAGAGGCTGGCGCAAGCCATCCAGGAGAGCTGTGCTAATAAAGGCAATCTGGCCCTGGTAGGCATAGAGACCAGGGGGGTGGCCCTGGCTAATAGGCTGGCCCATAGATTAAAAGCACGCCTGGGGCTGTCTCCCCTGTTGGGCAGTCTGGATATAACGCTATATAGGGATGACTTCAGGTTGAGGCGCAAGTTGGCCACCTCGTCAACTAAATTAGGGTTCGATATTGAAGGGAAAGATATCGTGCTGGTGGACGACGTTATCTACAGCGGCCGAACGATAAGGGCTGCCCTGGATGCGCTGGCTGATTACGGCCGGGCCGCCTCGGTGCGGCTGGCTATATTGCTGGATCGGGGCCATCGAGAATTACCCATTTCACCTGATTTTGTTGGCGTCAGGGTCAGTTCAGATAAAGGGGAGATGGTGAAGGTAAGGTTAACCGAGGTTGATGGCCGGGACGAGGTGATATCAATAAGGTGCTAGCTGTCCCGCGCTTGCCCTAATTCGGCATATACGCGGGAGATGAAGGCCTCGCCTTCCTGTTGGTAATCGATAAGCTCATCCGAATATCTGGCCAAAAGTATTAAGCTCTGGTCGTACTCTTTGCTCCGCTTGGTTGCCGGGGCAAAGACGGTCGATTTTCTGAATCGCCGTCCCGGCTGCTCCAGCGTTTGAGCAATATCCATCCACTTGATGACACAGGCCTGGGCCCTTCTCAGCTGCTCTCGGCCGCTCTTTATGTCCAGTTGTACGGTATCGATGAGGACTCGCTGGCCGTTGGCATATGAAAAAGAGATTATATGCTCCACCGAGCCTTGTAGCGAGTAATTCTCTTGGACGAGCTCCAGCTTGATAAGCGACCGAAGCGCCCTCCTTAACACCGCGCCCAATGGCTGACGTTTGGGGACGGGCTTTCTGGTAACCGCGGCCTTCTCGGTCTCCACCATGGTCTTAAACAGTAGCTGGAGGGTTTCTTCCAGCTGGCGGATATCGTCGGAGACCAAATAGCAGGGGCGGCTTTCGGTAAACTGGATCTGGCGGTCATAGATCTGGGCAAGATAGTCCAGGAATCTGGGGTCGGTCACTGGAACGCTGACCTCTCTATTTCGGGCGAAGTCGTAGATAAGTTGCTTTCGCGCGCTGAGGCGCTGGCTTATTAGTTCGGCCAGGTCGGAGAGCATCTGGAGGTCGGCTTCAGAGGCCCGGTCTTTGAAACCAGAAAAGTCGCTGAGCAGGCGAAAACTTATATGGCCTGGCGATTGAACCAGCACCCCGATATTGGTAGGCTCATTTTTGATTAAGTCCGGGATGTATTGAATCAAACAATAGCGGGCCTCGGGCATATTCAACCTCGTATATTAGGGAAGAGCCGGTTAATAGGAGGCAGTCCCCTTTCTTCAGCCAACTGTTTTGTAAGCAATTCCCGTACCCGTTCCTTTCTTCTCAGCAACGCCCGGGTGATAATTGGGTAGTTCTCCCGGTAATTGGGAAGCCACTCCTCAGGAAGGTTGCCAACCGCCCAGGAGATTTCCTCCTTGGTCAGCCTCTCCAAGGTGGCAAGCGCGGGTTCAAACTCCGCCTCCTCTTCAATCAAGGTGTTGAGGCGATAAAAATTAAGGTACTTGGCCAGGCCGAACTCGTCCTTAAGAACGGCACTGTTAGCTAACGACGAGCCCATCAAGGCGTGAGAGTGGTCCATAATCCTTAGCTGGTACCTGGTCCCAGTCCGGCCGCTTATCAGGGCCAGGCTGTTGCCTTGGTGACGGTCTAGGTTGCAGATGAAGATATCGAATACCAGGATAGCCGGCACATCCGGCCAATTATCTAGCCGGTCTCTCTTCAGCCGCACCGTCTTCATATCTCGCAGTCCGGCCTCGAGAAGAGAACCGAACAATCGCTCCCCGCGGAGGTTGACTATCCTGGCCGGTTGTACCGGCAAGGATAGCAGGTCAGCCAGGTTTTTGCTGATTTGTTCGTTAGCCAAAAGGTGAGGCTGAGGTTCGGGGAGAAATCGGAGGGATTTGCACACGTAGTAATGACCGTCATCGCAACCGATTACCTTGGCCCCGGTGGCTCCGCCCAACTTGATGTCGGACCTTATAACCAGAGCACGAACTTCCTTTAGTTTTGATTCCTTCATGGGGACGATGTTTTTCCGCTTTTCCTTTTCCAGAGCCTTCCCAGGCCACCGCTATGAACGAACCTGGCAAAGGCATCCAGATCGGGCAACACTCGGTCGGAGAGAGTTCTTATCGCCCAGTTGGACGAAAGAGGAGTTATGGTTACCACCAGGCGGCCCCTTTTGTGGGCCTCATACATCTCCATGCCGGTGCCCATGCTCGCCTCTGGTAGATAGCATATCAGTATGTCTACCTGGGAGGCGACCTCGATGTGTTCAAGAAAGACTCGCCGGGCCTTTGTCGGGCCATAAGCGACGGAGTTGGGGTGTAACTCCAAGGGGTCGATAAGCTGGCTGTTTGGAAACTGGGCCCTCAAGATCGACCGAATCTTCTCTCTGTAAGCCTGTGAATGTATCTCTTTGCCGGCAATGGAGCCCTGGACAATTCCGGCTACAAAGAAAGAGGGCGTTCCTGATTGCAAGAAACCACCTTTGTGCTCAACCAACGCTGGGTGAGACCGGGTATTGCCCTGGTCCTCCCTGATTAATATCTAGCCCAGCTTGAGAGGCGCGGCTCATCTCTTTGTCTCCTCCAGGGCTTTCAGTACCTGGTGAGGAGTAAGGGGCAGCTTCTTGACGCGCACACCTAAAGCATCGTACAACGCGTTGGCTATAGCCGGTGCAACAGGTAACTGGGTGCCTTCGCTTACCCCCTTGGCCCCAAAGGGCCCATTGGGTTCAATTGATTCCACCAGCGCGGTATCCACCCCAGGTGTTTCGATGGCAGTGGGCACGCGGTAAATATCCAGCGAGCCGTTAAGGGTTTGGCCGTCAGCGAAGAAGAAGTCCTCATACAATGCTTGCCCGATCCCTATACCGACCGAGCCTTCCACCTGGCCGGAAAGACCCATGGGATTTATAGCTCGACCGCAATCGTGAGCATTCCAGCTATGGATAACCTTTATCTGGCCGGTCTCGCTATCCACCTCCACCTGGCAGGCCATCGCGCCATAGCTATATGCTGGCGAGACATTGCCTTTTAGGGACCGATGGTCAAACGTCGTCACCCTGGGATTATAATAGCCCCGGCCCATAATCGGCATGCCGGCGCGCGAGTACATACAGGCCCGCACCGCTTCGGCGAAGCTGAGGCCTTTGTCCGGACTCCCTTTAACATAGACCCGACGGTGTCGGCATTCCAGGTCCTGGGGGCTGGCCTCCAGCTTTTCCGCCACTGGCCCGAACAGCTGGCGCTTGGCGTCCTGGGCCGCGGCCCGGACCGCGTTTCCCGCGTACAGGGTGGTGCGGCTGGCGAAAGAGCCCAAATCTATGGGGGTAACATCGGTATCTACCCCGGCCAGCTTGATGTCCTCCATAGCCACACCCAGTTCCTCAGCCGCTATCTGGCAAAGGGTGGTCTGGGAACCCTGGCCGATCTCCACGCCGCCAGCGATAAGCTTGACCGTGCCGTCGGTATGCAGCTCCAAAGCAGCCGCGGTGGGCATACCCATTGTTCCACATATATAGGAACAGGCAGCCGCGCCCACGCCCCGCCGCTTTCTACCCTCGCCTCCCTTGCCCTTTGTCTTCCAAATAGGGGAATCGGCCACTATCCTTAAACTCTCTTTCAACCCGCAGCTGCCTATCTCGAAATCCAGCGGGTGGGAGTACCCGGCCTCTAAAGCATTTTTCAACCGGAGTTCAATGGGATCCAGCCCCAAATCCGCGGCTATCAAGTCGAGCTGAGATTCGTTGGCAAAGCAGGCTTGCAGGAAACCGAAACCGCGAAAGGCACCGGCTACTGGCTTATTGGTATATACCAGGTAGCAATGGCACTCAAAGTTGGGCAGCTTATATTGCATGGTCAAATGGGCTCCGGCCCGGCCGATGATGACCGGCCCCATACTGTTGTAGGCGCCCCCATCACCGATGATGCTGGCCTTTTGGGCCATTATCCGACCGTCTCTCTTCACCCCGGTCTTAAGCTTGATTACCATGGCGTGACGACGCCGGCTGCTGGCAAATTCCTCATTCCGGGTGTAGCAGATCTTCACCGGCTGGCCGGTTCGTTTGGCCAGCAGCGCGGCACAAAAGTCGGCCGCGTACAGGTCTCGCTTACCTCCGAACCCTCCGCCCACGAAAGGAGAGATTACCCGCACATTGCCCTCAGTCATGCCTAACAGCTTAGCCAGATCTTTTTTCAGGTAGTACGGGCTCTGGCAGCTGGACCAGACGGTGAGTTTTCCCGAGGACTCATATCTAGCCAGTGCCGCCCGGGTCTCCAGCGAGCAGTGGATAACCGATTGGCTCTCGAACTCATCCTCTCGCACATGGTCCGACTGGCGAAAACCTTCCTCCAGATCTCCGTAAACGCAGTCGACTTGCCAGGCTATGTTCCGGTCAACTTCATGAATCTTTACCGCATCCGGCGCCATGGCACAGATGGGATCATAAAGCGCGGCGAGTTCTTCGTAGTCAACCTTTATCAACCCCAGCGCCTCTTGGGCGATCTCTTCATCCACTGCCGCCACCGCGGCCACATCGTCGCCGATGTACCTTACTTTATCCGTGGCCAGGCCGGGCTCGTCCATGGTGATGGGGATGTGAGGCAGCCGGCCATAGGTCAATCCCAGGGTATCTTTACCGGTGATAATCTCCTTGACCCCGGTCAGGCGGCGGGCCCGGCTTACATCGATGTTGACTATCCGGGCATGAGGCAACGGGCTGGGGAGAATCTTCCCGTATAACATCCTAGGCAGGGTCAGGTCACTGCAGTAGAGAGCTTCGCCAGTGGCCTTAACTTGAGCGTCGATCCGGGGCAGGGATTTACCCACGGTAAGAAATTGATCATTCATGACTTTCCGTCCTCTTTGTCCTGAGCTTGGGAGCAAGGTGAGCCGACAGTTTTTTTACAGGGTCAATTGCTCCTTTTCCTTGGGAAGCACATCAATTACCATGATCTCGCGCACTTTCTTGGTCACATATATGTGGGCCTTGTTTCGCAGGGCAATGTTAATGGCATCGCTGGGTCGAGCATCTATAGCTAGTTCACCCTTGTCCAGCTTCAGATAAAGCAGGGCATAAACTATGCTGTCCTTGACGTCATTGATAATCACCCGGCTGACTTTGGCGTTAAGCTGAGCGAGGAGCTTGGTTATGAGGTCGTAGGTCATCGGTCGGATAGGCGTTACCCGGGCCATCTCCATGGAGATGGCCCGGGCCTCATTGGCCCCGATGGCTATAGGCAATAGCTTCCGCCCCTGGTTATCTTGCAAAACCACTAACGGGGCGCCGCTGGTGGGATCTATCACTACCCCCTTAACCGACATCTCCAGCAGATCCTCCTCTTGCTGGGCCCGGGGTAGAGAGGAAAGTAGGAAAAGTAAGAGGAGAGTAATCAATAAAGATGTCCACCTAAGCGAATATCTCATTTTGTCCTCCGGAACGTTATCCGACCACCCTTTTCACCTACTTTACCATAAAATGATTTACCGATGGAAAGGGAAAAATAGTTCTTGATTTTCTTGTTGTTCTCGGTTAATTTGCAATTACTGGGCGGGCAAACTGCCAAAAAAAGGCCGCTAGTGCCAAAAATTTGTCCGCTCGAGTAGCTTTTGTGCCTATTTTATCTCATAAATTTGCCCCCCAAGTAATGGCACATTAATTGCTAATGTAATGGGTGTGGCCGAGCGCAAGTCAGCCTGGTTAAAAAAGGGGTTGTCTCATTAGGCTCTAAATCCACCTTCGGATGAGCTTGCGCGATAGGCAGTGCAGGCTT
>JAZFTZ010000150.1:0-3846 GCA_036446955.1 Thermodesulfobacteriota bacterium | reverse complement strand
AGAGAATAACGGTAAGGAGGGAGGCCGATGAGGACAAGCTCGATTTGGAGCCGATACCTATAGCTGGCTACCCGGTCAGGCCCAAGAGCCTTGACCCGATCCCCTATCCGGTCCAATACTTTTTTGAGGGTTAGGAGGCACTATGGGAATAACTTCCATTGATCTGGACCTTTGCGATGGCTGCGGCATCTGCATAGATGTCTGCCCCATGGACGTACTCAGGCTGGATGATAAGGACAAGGCTGTCATTGCCTATGGGATAGATTGTGACGTTTGCTATCTATGTGATGATGAGTGTCCGCAAGATGCTATATACATTGATCCCAAGATGACCCGGGAGCCCATCCTACCCTATTAACGGCCTTGCCTTTCCCTGGAGAGATAACTGATGATCTGTGAGAAAAAAATCGCCAAAAGAAGGATTGAAGCGGATGTGCTGGTTATCGGCGGTGGTTTGGCCGGTCTGATGGCCGCCATCCGGGCCAAGGCCTTCGTCCCCCGGGTGGTGCTGGTGGACAAGGCCAAAGTAAGCAAAAGCGGCTGCAGTCCTTTTGCCGCGGGCATTTACAACGCCGTCTTCCCTGAGGATGACCCTGACCTTTGGATGAGGGAGGTCATCGAGTCGGGCGACTTCCTGGCTGACCAGGAATGGGTGAAGCTCCAGGCGGAAATCGGTTTTACCGTGGTCAAGCTTATGGATGAGTGGAGCCAGCAGTCCGGCCTTCCCATCTTTGAAAAGGATGATCAGGGGACCTTCCAGCGGCGCAAGTCTCGGGGGCACGTCCATTCCAGTCATTGTATAATTAACGCCCTGCCCATGATGGAGGTCATGCGGCGCAAGGCCGCGGCTGAAGGGGTGCAGATAATAGAGCGGGTTATGATAACCGAGCTGCTCATGGCCGACGGAACCGCCCTGGGCGCGGCCGGGTTCAATTGCCGCACCGGTCAGATTATGCAGCTTCTGGCTCGGACGGTGATCCTGGCCGCGGGTGGTTGCAGCTTCAAGTCCATCTTCGTGGGCCATAAGAATCTCACCGGCGATGTCCAAGCTGCCGCGCTTCGGGCAGGGGCGGTCTTTAAGAGCATGGAGCAAGCAAACTCCAATACCTGCTATCGAGGATTTGATATTCACGGCATGAACCTCATGGTTAACGTGGGCGGCAGGTTCCTCAACGGCCAGGACGAGGAGTTCATGTGGAGATATAATCCTAAGCTGGGCAACCGGGCCCTTCTGCCTGAACTGGTTCTCGCCTTTTGCCACGAGGTCAAGGAAGGCCGAGGGCCCATCTACCTGGATGTAACCTCGGCTAAGCCCGAAGACCGTCAGCTCTGCCGAAAGATACTGCCTGGGACCTTTCGCGCCTGGGACAGATCCGGTATAGACCCTTTCCAAACCAAGGTGGAATGGGTCCCCGCGTTCGGAGGGACCAGGGGGACTTCAGGCGGCGTGGAGGTCGACACCCAGACCCATACCAGTATTGCCAACGTCTTTGCTGCCGGAGATACCAGCGCGGTGGCCCCGGCCAGCGCGGGCCTGGGCGGTATTCCCCTGGCCTATGCCTCGGTATCCGGCTACCGGGCAGGAGAGGCCGCCGGCCAGCTGGCCGCAGCCAGCCCAGATGTCTCCAGGGATGTGCCCGGCTGGGAAGAACTGGCCAGCAGGTTCATCTCTCCCATCCTGAAGACCAAGGGCATATTGCCGGATAAGTTTATCCATGACCTGCAAAGCCGGCTGTTTCCCTATGACGTTTGCTATCTCAAGACCAGGCCGCGGCTGGTTAAGGCATTGGCAGAGCTTAATGAACTCAAGCACAAAGTGAGCGAGCTTTGGGCCCCGGACATCCACCAATTGGTCAAAGCCAATGAAGCAATGAACATGGTCCTTATCGCCGAGGTCTTCCTGCGCTCCTCGTTGTTCAGGGAAGAAAGCCGTTCTTATCATTTCCGGGAGGATTATCCCCTCCAGGATAATAAGAACTGGCTCAAGTGGGTTATCGTCAAGATGGAGGATAGCCAATTTAAACTTACGGCCAGGGATATACCCACCCCTTATTGCCGGCCAACCGAGGAGTATAGCCGGCCCAAGGGGATCAGGGTAGCAAATTGACCGTTACAGCCGTTGGCCTGGAACCCTAACCGAGTATACTTAGTATGGTGGTCGAATACATCGACTATGAAAATTGTTCCGATTGCACCCTGTGCTTCGAGGTCTGCCCTATGGACGTGTTTCGCCTCCTAAACAATCGGATGGCTTATATCGCTTATCAGTCCGACTGCATGTGTTGCTATCTGTGCGAGATAACCTGCCGGGAAGACGCCGTTTTCGTCAACCCCAAAAGAGGCCAGCCTATCCCCCTACCCTACTAATGCAGGCTGAAATAACTGCGGAGCCCTTATTCTATGCTAGGGATGCTCTCTGAGATTTGCAGGCTTTTTTCTGATTGGGAGACAATGTGAAGCTGGGTGATTTTACTGTTCAGGTTATTAACGATTGCTACATCGGGCTTGATGGGGGTGCCATGTTCGGGGTGGTGCCCCGAACCCTGTGGGAGAGGAAGATTCGGCCCAATGGCAAAAACCGCATTCGCCTGGCTACCAACTGTCTTTACCTGGACACGGGTGAAAAGAAGGTACTGGTCAACACCGGCGTGGGAGAAAAGGTTGATGCTGAATTCAAGGAACAGTACACGGTTGAGCGCGGCAAGGGGCTTGTGGGTGAGTTGGCCCGCCAGGGGGTTGAGCCGGAGGAAATAGACCTGGTAATCAATACCCATCTCCATTTTGACCATTGCGGCGGTAATACCTGTTTCGACCAGCAGGGCAATATAAGAAGCACCTTTCCTCGCGCCCGTTACTTAGTCCAAAGGGAAGAGTACGAGGGGGCCTTGCCCGATACCGCGCGCAACCGGGCCTCCTACTTTCCGGCCGATTTTCAACCCCTGATAGAATCAGGCCAGCTTGAGCTTCTGGACGGCAATACCGAGATTTTACCCGGAATAAGCGTGGAAGTGGTACCCGGACATACCCGGGGTCTGCAATGTGTGAAGATCACCTCCCAGGGACAGACGCTATACCACCCCTCCGACCTTATACCCACCAGCCACCACGTGCGCTTCGCCTGGGTTATGGCCTATGACCTGTTTCCAATGGAAACCCTGGAGAACAAGAAAAAGGTGGTTGCCCAAGCCGCGGCCGAGCACTGGCTCATGCTCTTTGAGCACGACCCGGACGTGCCCCTGGCATACATCAAGATGAAAGACGACCGCCCGCTAGTTAAGAAGTTAGGGGGCACCCTTTAAAAAGGGTGGCCCCCTAAAACCCCCTCCCAAACTTTTTGAGCTAGGTCTTGATGGGCGCGGACACGCCCATCAAGACTCAACCCCAAGTTTAGGAAAGGGGTGTGGGAAAGAACCCTTTTTAAAGGGTTTCCCCCACACAGATTTTCTTTTATTTCCCCCTATCCGCGATAAGGACGCCGGCAACACCCACGTTTTCCGGTGAATTCTCCGTTATAACGACTACAATAGCTTCCTTGGGCACGCCATAGGCCTGGGTCGCGGCCGCGGTCATATCGGCCACCAGCTTTCTCTTCTTCTCCACGTCTTTAAGAATAGGCCCTTCAACGCTTATGTGTGGCATTTCCTCTCCTCCTTGGTAAGGGTTGAAATACGGGTGGGAGTTTCGGGGGAACCCTTTGAAAAGGGTTCCCCCCCACGCCCCCCCGACCGTCTCTGGTGATAGCTTATGGCTGATAACTACTTTCTTAATGTGTTGAGCGACAGGCCCATAGCCTTGACCTACCCGGCTCAGTATCTGCGTCAGTGAGTTACAAGCATGGAATACCTT
>JAZFTZ010000149.1:0-5653 GCA_036446955.1 Thermodesulfobacteriota bacterium | reverse complement strand
TGTTTGTGGCAATACCGTGGAAGGGGCGGCTCCAGATCAGTGTCCCATTTGCGGTGCTCCCCGGGAGAGCTTCAAAGAGGTTGTGTGAGGGGAAAAGACATGGCGGATATCAAGAAGACAATAGAGGAGACCTTTTCAGTTTGCGAAAAATGTGGCTATACCACAGGTTTTCACGTCTCTTTTAGAAAAGAGAAGAATGAGGGGATGGTGATCATATTACTTTGCCCTCAGTGTAAGCAGAGCTACGACGTGGGCTGGCAAGTCTGAAAGGAGGTGGGAGAGATGCCCTGGGTCCAGATAAAGCTATTCCAAGGCAGAGATGACCAGCAAAAAAAGGAGCTGGTGAAGGCGGTAACCGATGCGGTATGCAAAAGCCTTGGCGTTGAGGCCAAAGCTGTACAAATCGTTATTGAGGATGTACCCAAAGCAAGCTGGGGGATGGGCGGACAGATGGCCTCGGATTTGTTTCCTGGCTGATTGCTGATTACCAAGGAGGGCTGGCTGAATAGCACAACCGGTGGCGATTTAAGAGACCGATTTATTTGCTGAGTTCAGAGTAGATAAGGATAGTGCTGCTAATCTGGAGCGGGAAAGTGGATGCTGGGCGCCTGCGGGGAAAAAGGCTGTCAATTGGATTAGGCAGCCTGATCGGTATTCTGGCTCTCTGGATTATTTTTCCTTCCCTGGTTCAGTCAAAGGGGCTTCCTCCCCGATTGGCCCCTATCCGGGAGAGGCTGGTACGAGAGCTCATTGACGCCAAACTCCGGAAGGGAGTATATTTTGGCAAAGCGGGAAAGTCAGGTCACTATCATCTTCCTCTCGGCTCGGGCCTGACCTTGGTTTACAGCCTGAAGCCATGCCTGCAACAAGGGATCAAGGTCTATTTGCGCAAGGCCAGGGTATCTTATGGAGCGTTCGTCGCGGTGGAGCCCAAGACCGGCCGGATAATGGCCCTGGTCAGTTATTCCCGGCATAAGAACATCACCGGCAACCTGGCCTTGAAGGCCGGCTATCCGGCCGCGTCAATCTTCAAACTGGTCACCGCGGCAGCCGCGTTGGAGAGAGGGAAAATTTCTCCCCAGACCAGAATTGCCTATCGAGGTAATCCCTGGCTTCTGACTCGTTCGGTGTTAAAACCAAATCGGCGGCTCGACCGTCGGGTGACTACTTTCAAGCGGGCGCTGGCAAAGTCAAATAATGTGGTTTTTGCCCGGGTGGCAATTAAGTGGGTGGGCGCCAAGAATTTGCTTGATTACGCTGAGGCGTTCGGGTTCAATCAGCCTATACCCTTCGAGTCTTCGGTGGAGGTGAGTAGGGCCCGTATATCGTCTGATCGCTATTCCCTGGCCAGGATTGCCGCTGGCTTTCAGGGCGTTACCTTGAGCCCTTTGCATGGAGCGTTGATAGCCGCGGCAATCGCCAATGACGGGATCATGATGAAGCCCACCCTGGTGGATAGAGTAGTTACTGAGCAGGGTGAAGTTGTGTATCGCAAGCGGTTTCAACCCTGGATCCGAGCGATCAAATCCCGCACCGCGGCCAGGCTTCGGTCGATGATGAGAGAGACGATCACCAAGGGTACCTCGGCCAAGGTATTCAGGCTATTTCGCCGAAAGACGAAAGGCCGTTTGAGCATAGGTGGAAAGACAGGCACCTTGAATGGAAATAATCCTCCCGGCAGAAACGAATGGTTCGTGGGCTTGGCCCCTCTGGAGGCTCCCAGGATTGCGATAGCCGCGCTGGTCATTAAGAAAAATGGCAGGAGAGGAATCAAAGGGTCTCAGCTGGCTTTGAAGGGGTTTAAGATCTTCTTTGAAGGGAAAAACTGCCAAAACGGATGAGGCGTATAGATGCCGACCAGACTTGTTGAGATTCACCCTCCGCTGGTTAATGCCAGCGGCATCTTTTCTTACCTGGATGTCTTCATCCGCCTGGAAAGAGAAGGGGTATGCCTGGGCGGCTTCGTTACCAAGTCAATCGGCCCGGCCGAGCGGTCGGGCAATGATAACCCGGTCGTCTTTGATACTGGTTATGGGCTATTGAACTCTTTGGCTTTGCCCACTCCGCCGCTGGAACAATGGCTGGCGGAGTTCGAGGGGGCTGACTTAGAAAAACCGGTCATTGTGTCCATCTTCGGGTTCTCTGCTGATGATTTCGCCGATTTGGTTAACCGGTTGGATAGATATGCCCTGGCTTTCGAGCTGAACTTGAGCTGCCCCAATGTGCAACCGGGCGAGCAGAGCCTGATGGGTATGCTGGCGGAAAGTCCGGACCAGGTCGGGCAGGTGGTAGCCGCGGTTAGAGGGGCGACCGACAAACCTATCATAGCCAAGCTCAGTCCTAATACAGATTATCTGGCTACCGCCCAGGCCGCCTGTCAGGCGGGCGCGGACTATCTGGCCTGTTCCAATAGCCTGGGGCCCGGTCTGGCCATTGACCCCGGCTTAAGCTGTACGGTTTTGCCTGGAGGCACTGGTGGACTTACCGGTCCGCCTTTAAAACCTATCAGCCTGGCCATGGTTTATAAGCTGTACGATCTCCTCCCGCTTCCCATAATTGCTTACGGGGGTGTCCAGTGCTGGCAGGACGCGGTTGATTATTTTCTCGCCGGTGCGAGTATTGTGGGTCTGGGCACCTGTTTTGCCAGGAAAAGCACTGCCGAAGTAGTTGGCCTAACTTGGGACATTTGGCGGGGAGTGCTTGAGTATCTTGATGGCCGTTCCTTGTCCGAGATTATCGGGGCGGGCCATGTACACTGATGTAACCGTGGTGGAGAACCGGGCAGAGAGCGAGACGGTTTCCAGCCTATTTTTTGACCGCCGGTTCAAGGCCAGGGCCGGTCAGTTTCTCATGCTTTGGCTGCCGGGCGTGGGAGAGAAACCTTACTCCCTCTCCTATGCCAATGGTATAACCGTGAAAAAGGTCGGCCCGTTCTCAAATGCGCTGGCCTCGGTAAAATCAGGAACCAGGTTGGCCGTGCGCGGCCCTTTGGGAAAGGGATTTTCCCAGATGCCGGGGCGAGTCCTGTTAATCGGGGGTGGGTGCGGCATGGCCCCGCTCAGACTCCTGGCCCAGCAGGTGGAAGAGCCGCTGATTCTGCTGGGGGGTAAAACGGCCGACGATATCCTGTTTCTCAAGGAGTTTCAAGGAAGGGGCGAGGTTAAGATAACCACCGAGGACGGCTCAACCGGGAAGAAGGGGCTGATCACCGAGTTGTTGCCCGAGCGAGCCGACTACGCCGCACTATGCGGGCCGGAGCCGATGATGGCGGCATCGCTTAAACTGCTCAGCCAGGAGAGGACCAAGGTCTTTGTCGCGCTGGAGCGCTACATGAAATGCGCCATGGGCCTTTGTGGCGCTTGCACCTGCTCGGGGTACCGGGTCTGCGTGGATGGGCCGGTTTTCAGCGCGGCAACGCTTATTGATATGCGCGACTTCGGCTGGCGCCGCCGGGCCAAGAGCGGGCGATTCGAGCCGGTCTCCGGAGGAGTGTCCTGTTTTTAAGCCAGGGGTTGAAGAAGGACGCTGTCAACACTGATTTTCAAAATCAAATTGGATGCATTGGCTTGTTTCTAACATAGCTTTAAAGGTTCTGTGGATAGCTTTATATATTTTTACTCGCACCTAGCCATATATGGGTACAAGGATGAAGTTGTTCGACAACATTACTAGAACTGACCAGAGACCTAAAAGGTATAACCAACCGCCTTTCGACTGGTTCAATACCTCGGGGCGTCCCGCGGTGGCAAAGATTAGAGATCTACTTGAGGCCTGGTTTCAACGATTTCCTGAAGCAGGGAAGCCAGACCTTAGTAGCAGATTTCGTGACCGAACCAATTCCCAGCACCAAGCAGCGTTTTTTGAGCTCTATATGCACGAACTCCTTCGTTCTATGGGATTCAAAGTACGAGTGCATCCTGATCTCCCTGGGACTACTGACGCGCATCCAGACTTCCTAGTGATAAAGGACGGTCTGTGGTGTTTCTATCTTGAAGCCACTCTGGTATCACCATCCGAAGATGAGGCGGCTGAAGAGGCAAGGACAAATGTAATCTATGACACGTTAAATAAGATGAATTCCCCTAACTTCTTCCTTCATATTCGATGCGCCGCTGCTGGGAAGAAATCCCCTCCAGGGGCACGTTTACGCCAAGAGCTAGAGCGATGGCTTATAGGCCTCGATCCAGACAAGTGCCGGGAACGACTGGAGTCAAAGTACGATAACATGCACTCTTTCCGCTGGCGACACGACGGATGGGACATCCATTTCCGCGCCGTACCCAGGTCTCCCTCTCATCGAGGACAGCCTGGCGTACGTCCCATCGGCAGCATCATGCAGGCGATATGGAGATTTGAGAGCCATAAGATAATACGAGCTGTGATAGAAAAGAAAGCCACCAAGTACCGCGAGCTAAACCTACCCTATATCGTTGCGGTCAATGTTATTGATGATTCTGTCGATGATATCGATGACATAATGGACGGACTCTTTGGCCAGTTGAATATTACCACTACCCTTAGGCCCAATGGTAGTATCAAGGAGCGGGAACGAAGGGACCCAAACGGCGCTTGGTTAGGCCCGCGCGGGCCACAAAACACTCGGGTAAGCGCAGCTTTGATTACGTTGCAATTGAGTCCGTGGAAAGTGGCAACCCAGACACCGAAAATGTTTCATAACCCCTGGGCTACCCGCCCATTACCGATAGATCTATGGCCGCTCCCTCACTGGATTATTAACTTGAACAAAATCTGCCCTCAATATCTAACAGGCAAGAGCACTGCCGAAGTCCTTGGCCTGCCTGCTTTGTGGCCGTTTGCAGACGAAGATGTTGTTTAGGTATAAGAGATAAACTGCTTATATTATAGCCGATTAAGTGTAATATATTAATAAACTGCTCTAGCTTATAATTATAGCCAGATGAGTTGTGAGGCTTAGCTGATGAGTTTGAGCTCTGTTGTAAATTCTGGTTTAAACAATATGCTTAGACGTTTTACAGCAGGGATGAGGGGTGCCCTTCCAATCTGAGCTTCAAGTTGGTGAACCTTCGCTCTATCATGTCGTTCTTTATAGCCATGGCCAGCGCCTTCTTAGTGCCTATGATCACCATCAGTTTTTTCGCCCGGGTCAGCGCGGTGTAGACCAGGTTGCGCTGCAGCATCATGTAGTGCTGGGTTATCAAGGGCATGATCACCGCCGGGTACTCGCTCCCCTGGGACTTGTGTACAGTGATGGTATAAGCCAGCGTTAGGTCGTCTAAGTCTCTGAAGTCGATGCTTGCCAGCCGGTCATAAAATTTGACGGTTACCTTCTGCTCTTCCCGGTCGATCCTTTGCACCCGGCCGATGTCGCCGTTGAATATGTCCAGCTCGTAATTGTTTCTGAGCTGCATGACCTTATCACCTTCCCTTAAGGTCCGGTTCCCAAAGGGGAGCTCCACGCCGCCCGGGTTGAGGCATTTTTTCAACTCCAGATTAAGGTTGTGAGCACCCACCAGCCCGCGATGCATGGGAGAGATGACCTGTATGTCATCAATGGGGTCGAACCCGAATCTCTCTGGAATCCGCTTGCTGGTCAGTCTCTTAATCAGCTCCAGGATCTCTTCCGGTTCCTCCTTCTCGATGAAGAAAAAATCCGCGCTTTCGTCTTGCTCCC
>JAZFTZ010000148.1:0-9713 GCA_036446955.1 Thermodesulfobacteriota bacterium | reverse complement strand
TGGGCAAGGACTTGATCCTTCGCATTATCGGCGATATAGGCGTTGAGGGTGCTCGTTACCAAGCTATGGAGTTCACCGGCGAGGCGGTAAAGGATCTTCCCATGGCCGGCCGGTTCACCATGGCCAACATGGCGATAGAGGCGGGCGCGAAAAACGGCATATTCGCCGCTGATGAGGTTACCGAAGAGTACGTCCGCCAGCGGGCCGACCGCTCCTTCTCGACCTACGAGAGTGATGCTGATGCCAGCTATATCCAGGTGCGGGAATATGACCTGGCTGAAATCGAGCCCCAGGTAGCGCTTCCTCACCTGCCTGAGAATAGTGTTCCGGTGAGCAAAGTGGACCGGGTGAGCCTGGATCAAGTGGTCATCGGTTCCTGCACCAACGGCTGGATAGAGGATATGCGCGCCGCGGCCCAGGTTTTGAAAGGGAGAAAAACCGCGCCGGGGGTACGCTTGATAATAATTCCCGCTACTCCCAGTATCTATGCCCAGTCGATGGCCGAGGGGTTGTTGCAGATATTTCTGGAGGCCGGCGCGGTGATTTCAGCACCTACCTGTGGTCCCTGTCTGGGCGGGTACATGGGGGTGTTGGCTAAGGGGGAGAGGGCAGTAGCCACCACTAACCGAAACTTCAGGGGGCGCATGGGCCATCCCGAGAGTGAGGTTTATCTTACCAATCCTTACCTGGCCGCCGCCTCAGCCGTGCTGGGAAGAATAGGAGGTCCGGAAGAGTTATGAACAGGCTGACCGGGAGGGTGCATAAGCTGGCTGATAACGTTGATACCGATGCAATCATCCCGGCTTGTTATCTTAATACCACCGATCCCCAGGAGTTGGCCAGCCATTGTCTGGAGGGTTTAGCCGCTGATTTCCCGGACAGGATAAAGCCCGGCGATCTCATTATCGCGGGAAGGAACTTCGGCTGCGGCTCCTCTCGGGAGCATGCCCCGCTGGCGATAAAGACTCGTGGAGTAAGTTGCATAATAGCGGTAAGCTTCGCTCGCATCTTTTACCGCAACTCCTTCAATCTGGGCTTGCCCCTGCTGGAGTGCCCTCAGGCGGTGGCCGGTTGCCGGGATGGAGACCGGCTGGAGGTGGATTTGGAAAAGGGCTTGATCGTCAACCAAACAACCGGAGCCAGCTTCAGCGCCGAGCCGATACCGGATTTTATGCTCGAGTTGATTGCCGATGGGGGCTTGATGAGACAGCTGGCCAAGCGACTGAAAGCCGGCTAGTCGAGTTGGAAAGGGTCTGACCATAAGAGGGTGATATGTTCAATGTAGCTGTGCTTGCCGGTGACGGTATCGGCCCGGAGGTGGTCAAACAAGGGCTCCGGGTCTTGCACGCGGTGGCTGAGAGGTGGAATCAGAGGTTTGAGTTTAAAGAGGCGGCGGTGGGAGGAGCGGCGATAGACCTTTACGGCTGGCCTCTTCCTGAGGATAGTTTGCGCCTCGCCCAAGCGTCGGATGCGGTGCTATTGGGCGCGGTGGGCGGGCCAAAATGGGATGGGGTGGAGTACGAGAAGCGGCCGGAGAAAGCCTTGCTCGATTTACGCCAAAAACTGGGCCTGTATGCCAATTTGAGGCCGGTTCGTCCGCTCGCATCCCTGCTGGATTCCTCCCCGTTGAAACCTGAGCTGATTAAAGAGGTTGATCTGATAGTAGTTCGGGAGTTGACCGGTGGCATCTACTTCGGTTCACCCCGGGGGCTTAATGAGAATGACGGCCAGCTGACCGGATTCAATACCGAGGTTTATACCTCCGCCGAGGTGGAGCGGATAGCCCGAAAGGCGTTTGAGATCGCCGGAGGCAGGAGCAAGAGAGTTACCTCGGTGGATAAGGCCAACGTATTGGAGTCCAGCCTGGTCTGGCGGAAAGTAGTCAGCAAAGTTAAACAGGACTATCCGGAGGTGGAATTGAACCACATGCTGGTGGATAACTGCGCCATGCAGCTCATTCGCAACCCGGGCCAATTCGATGTGCTGGTTACTACCAATATGTTCGGCGACATACTGAGTGATGAGGCGGCCATGCTGACTGGCTCGCTGGGGATGCTGCCGTCAGCCTCGCTGGGGGGAGAAGTGGGTATGTATGAGCCGGCGCATGGCAGTGCTCCTGATATCGCGGGGAAAGACCAGGCCAACCCCATTGGGCTCATTCTCTCCTGCGCCATGATGCTCAGGCATTCCTTCGGCTTAGAGGATGCCGCCGGCCGGCTGGAGGGTGCGGTGGAAAAGGTGGTGGCCGCGGGCCATCGCACTCAGGACATTTGCCCCAAAGGGGCGACGCCGGTTGGCACGGCAAGGATGGGAGAATTAATAGCTGCTGAGATCATCAACTAAGGAACTTAAAAAGAGAATGGCCGATAAAGAATTCAACATTGCGGTGGTTGGCGCTTCGGGCGCGGTGGGCCGGGAGATGATCGCCGTCTTAGAGGAGCGGAATTTCCCGATCTCCTCGCTCAGCCTGCTGGCATCGGCGCGCTCTGAGGGCAACCGGCTGGAGTTCAAAGGAGAATCGATCCGGGTGGAGCGACTCAAACACGACTCCTTTAAAGGAGTTGAGCTGGCTCTCTTCTCCGCCGGCGGATCGGTTAGTAAGGAGTTTGCGGCCTCGGCGGTGAAGGCCGGCGCGGTGGTAATTGATAATACCAGCCACTTCCGCATGGAGCCGAATGTCCCGCTGGTGGTGCCGGAGGTCAACCCCGAGACGATCGCCACCCATAAAGGCATTATATCCAACCCCAATTGTTCCACCATACAGATGGTGGTGGTCCTGAAGCCGATCCACGACGCGGCCCGCATCAAGCGAGTGGTGGTGTCTACCTATCAATCGACCTCAGGAGCAGGCAAGAAGGCCATGGATGAGCTGTTCAGTCAAACCGTGGCCATTCTCAACCAGCGGGAGATAAAAGTTAATGTGCTCCCTCATCAAATAGCCTTCAACTGCTTGCCACATATTGATGTTTTTTGCGACAATGGTTATACCAAAGAAGAGATAAAGATGGTGAATGAGACCAAGAAGATACTGGCTGACCCGTCCATCGCGCTGACCGCTACCTGCGTGCGGGTCCCTGTCTTTTGTGGTCACTCAGAGGCGGTGAACATCCAGACCGAGAGGAAGCTGACCGCCAAAGAGGTCAGGGATTTACTCAGCGTGGCTCCGGGCGTGGAGGTGGTTGATGACCCGGCCAATAATTCCTATCCCCTGGCCATCGAGGCTGCGGGCAAGGACCCCTGTTACGTGGGGAGAATACGCGAGGATATTTCCACCGAGAATGGTATAGACCTGTGGGTGGTGGCTGACAACCTGCGAAAAGGCGCCGCGCTGAATGCGGTTCAGATAGCCGAGTACATGGTGGAAAACTCCCTCCTGCCCTGGTCGCCCTAGCCGATGAGGAACATAAGGTTAATCCTGGAGTACGATGGCAGCGGTTATTATGGCTGGCAGGTCCAGAGAAACCTGCCCACTATCCAGGGAATCGTCGAACGGGCCATCGAAACAATCACGCAGATTCCAGTGCGATTAACAGGATCAGGCCGAACCGATGCCGGGGTGCACGCCATGAATCAGGTGGCCAACTTTTTTACTAGCAGCCCGCTCGCTCTGCCTAGATTCCTAAGCGGGGTTAACGCGCTTTTGCCGGCTGATATCGTGGTTAAGGAAATGGCTGAGGAGGACTTGAGCTTTCATGCCCGCTTTAGTGCCCGGGGCAAGGTATATTTGTACCGGATTCTCAATTGTAAATTACGTTGCCCGTTCGAGACCCGCCGCGCCTGGCATATCAGTGAGAGTTTGAATTTGGATGCGCTTACCAGGGTGTCCCGCTTGTTTTTGGGCAAACATGATTTCTCCTCATTTAGGGCGGGAGGGGAGGAGTCAAATCCGGTCCGAGAAATCAGACGGTTGGAGATCAGCAAAAACGGGGATATCATAAATATAGAGATGGAAGCTAGCGGATTTCTCCGCCAAATGGTCCGTACCATGGTGGCTAGTTTGGCCGAGGCGGGAAAAGGCAAACTGACTGAGGAGCAAGTGCGGCGGATTTTACAGCTAAGAGATCGAAGCTCGGCCCCGGCCCCGGCACCTGCTTGGGGGTTGTACCTGAAGCAGGTCTTTTATTAATTGGGGGACTGGAAATGACCAGGTTTTCTGTTCTGGCTAAATCGGTGACGGAAGTGGTAGTTGATGCCCTGGTGGTGAACCTGTTTCAAGGGGAGAAACGCCCTGGAGGTGCCACTGCGGCTGTGGACCGGGCGTTGGGTGGTTTGCTCTCCCAGCTTATTAAGGAGGAAAAATTCAAAGCCGAACTGGGCCAGGTCCTCTTGGTCCATACCCAGGGGAGGATACCGGCTAAACGGGTGCTGGTGGTCGGCTTGGGCAAACAGGAGGGCTTTAATCTCGATGCGGTCAGACGGGCCGCGGGCGCGGCGGCCAAAAGAGCCAAGAGCGTGGAGACGAAAAGGCTGGCCACCATCGTCCACGGCGCCGGGATTGGCGGGCTTAAGCCGGAGGAGTGCGCTCAGGCTGTCGTAGAGGGCACCCTGCTGGGCTGCTACAAGTTCATTAAATACAAGACCGATGCAAAGGGTTCGCCCTATCTGGATGAGGTGGCCATCGTAGAAAAAGACGAGAGGAAGATCCGCAACTTGCGCGCGGGCTTAAAAAAAGGGGAGATATTTGCCCAGAGCACCATCTACGCCCGAGACCTGGTCAATGAACCGGCCGCGGTGCTTACCCCCACCGCGCTGGCTAAGGAGGCGAAGAAGCTGGTCAAAGAAGCGGGCCTTAGTTGCAAGGTCTTCGGCATAAATGAGTTGAAGAAGATGGGCATGGGTGCCTTCCTGTCCGTGACTCAGGGAACTGATCAGCCGCCGGCACTGATAAGGCTGGAGTACAAACCCCGTCAAAAGGCGAGAAGAAAAGTCGGCCTGGTCGGCAAGGGAATCACTTTTGATTCCGGAGGACTTAACTTGAAGCCCGGTGATTCCATGCTCACCATGAAGGATGATATGTCGGGCGCGGCCGCGGTGCTGGCAACGATGAGAGCACTGGGAAAGTTGAGACCGAAGGTGGAGGTGGTGGCGTTACTTGCCGCTTCGGAAAACATGCCCGGGCCCAAAGCATCCAAGCCCGGGGATGTGGTGAGGGCTTATAATAAGAAAACGATTGAGATCGCCAACACCGATGCCGAAGGAAGGATGGTGCTGGCTGATGCGCTGGCCTTTTTGGCCAAGACCGACGTGGATGAGGTCGTCGATTTAGCCACCTTAACCGGTGCCTGTATCGTGGCGCTGGGCAATTTCACCTCCGGGGTTATGGGCACGGACCAGGATTTGATAGACCGGATAATCAAGGCGGGTTCCCGCGCGGGAGAGCGGATGTGGCAGCTTCCTCTTTTTGATGAGTACCTGGAGCTGCTAAAAAGCGACGTGGCCGATATCAAGAACGTCGGCGGCCGGGCTGCGGGCGCCTCGCAGGGGGGTATCTTCCTGAAAGAGTTCGCGGGCGATAAGAAATGGGTCCATATAGATATCGCCGGTCCCTCGTTCACCGACAAGGAGCGGGAGGATTGCAGCCAGGGGGGCACCGGTGTCGGGGTAAGGACGTTACTTCACTATCTGCTGGAAGATTGAAGTGGAAACTGGCGGTGTAGACCTGCACATCCATACTACCGCATCTGACGGCAGCCTGACGCCCAGTCAGGTGGTTGAGGCCGCGGCAAGGATGAAAATCTCTGCCTTGGCCATTACCGACCATGACAACCTGTCAGGGATAAGCGAGGCTCTTAAGACGGGCGAGCGGCTGGGGATTGAGGTAGTGCCTGGGCTGGAGATCTCTACCGAAGAGGGTAAGGAGGAGATTCATATCCTGGGCTACTTCGTTGATTACCAGGCCGGCTGGCTGAACAAGCTGGTTAATGGACTTCAGAAGAAACGTGAGGAAAGGATTCGTAAGATACTGATAAAGTTAGCTAACCTGGGTGTTTATCTTCAGGAAGATGACGTCAGGGAGGTGGCCGGCAAAGGTAGCTTGGGCCGACCTCATGTTGCCAAGGTCTTGCTGAATAAGGGGTATGTCAGCTCAATATCTGAGGCATTCCGGCGGTATTTAGGCAACTATGCCCCGGCATATGTGCCCCGGCAGCACATAACAGCCGCGCAGGCGGTGAGTATTATAAGGAAGGCTCAGGGGGTGGCTGTGCTGGCTCATCCGGGTTTCATCAAGGACGAAAGACGCATAACCGAACTTTTCGGTTTAGGGATTCAGGGGATTGAATGCTGGCACAGTGAGCAGGATGGAGACATAAGTCGCAAATATGTTAAACTGGCTCGGCGGCATGGGCTTGTTGTTACCGGCGGCTCCGACTTTCATGGCCGCCAGTTTGGTTCCAACCGCCAACTGGGCAAGCCCAGGGTGGACGAAGTGGTTTATGAGGAGCTGCGGGCATTTTACTTGGGTATGAGGGCAAAGGAAGTCAACTATAAGCTTGGTAGCTAGTCATTTATTTTTATCTGATGGAGGTACAATGAGGTTCAAAGATAAGGTTATCCTGGTCACTGGAGGTGGAAGAGGTTTGGGCCGTTCTATGGCTATGGCTTTTGCCAAGGAAGGGGGCAAACTTGTGTTGACGGCCAGGACCCAAGCTCAGCTGGATAGCGTGGCCGCGGAGATCAAGGAAAAGGGCGGCGAGGCGATAGGCGTGTCCACCGACGTGAGCAACTCCGAGCAGGTGAAGGCCGCGGTCGATAAGGCGGTCCAGACCTTTGGCACCATTGACGTGCTGGTGAACAATGCCGGTATCACCGACACGGGTATGATCGTAAAGATGAAAGAGGAACAATGGGACCGGGTCATAGATATCAATCTCAAGGGCATGTTCAATTGCCTGCAGGCGGTGGGGCCGATCTTCATCGAGCGGGCTAAAAGCAACCCCGAGGCCCGTTCTAACGGCAAGGTGATTAATATCACCTCGACCGCAGGCTTGCGGGGAACTATCGGACAGGTAAACTATTCCGCGGCCAAGGCGGGCGCGGTAGGGCTTACCATGGCCGCGGCCCGGGAATGGGCCCGGTTCAGGATCAACGTCAACGCGGTAGCTTTTGGGGTAATAGAGACGGAGATGACCGACGTGATCAGAGCCGACCCCAAGTTCTATGCGGCCTATCTGAAACAGATTCCGCTGGGAAGGTACGGTGATCCCGATGAGGTAATGCCGGCAGTCCTTTTCTTCTCCTCCAATGAGAGTGACTATATAACCGGGCAGACCCTGTCCGTGTGCGGAGGTTTTCATATAGGCTCTTAAAGAGACGGGACAGTGAGATATTTGCGGGGGGACCCCTTTACAAAGGGTTTTCCCCAGAACAAGGTTTTCCATTGACTTGAGGTGCAGAATGTTACTGCTTACCGGGGCTAGCGGATTCGTAGGCGGGCACCTGCTTAAGGCCCTCTTATCCGAGGGGCTTAAGGTGAGGTGCCTGGTCAGGCCGACCTCGAAGGGTCGAGGCATGCTTCCCGCGCAGGTGGATCAGGTTTTTGGCGACATTCTGGATAGGGAGAGCCTGGCCAAGGCGCTTATAGGTGTTGATACGGTCATCCAGTTGGTAGGTATCATCGAGGAGCGGGCTGAGGCAACCTTTCGTGCTGTCCATGTGCAGGGAAGCAAGAACGTGGTTGATGAGGCGGTTAAGGCCGGGGTGAGTAAGTACATCCACATGAGCGCGCTGGGCAGCCGGGAGGCGGCCTTAAGCAGTTACCATAGAACCAAGTGGATGGCCGAGGAGCAGTTAAGGGCCAGCGGCTTGAACCACACCATATTTCGACCGGCCATCATCTTTGGCCCCGGGGACGGCTTTATTAATCTCCTGGTCGGTATGGTGGTCCGCCTTCCCCTGGTGCCCATAATAGGCACCGGCGAGTACCTGTTCCAACCGATATACATAGACGATGTAGTGACTTGTTTTCTGGAGGCGGTGAAAAATCCGGCTGACATCCAGGGCAGCTATGAATTAGCCGGCCCGGAGAGACTGACTTTTAATCGGATTGTTGAAATCATTAAGCAGACCCTGGGGGTAAAGAAGGGCGTGATTCACATTCCCATGAAGATAATGAAGCCGCTGGTTTTCGTGCTGGAGCGTATCTTGCCAAGGCCGCCGGTAACCTCTGAGCAGCTTACCATGCTGGAAGAGGGCAACGTATGCGACATTTCGCCTATGAAAAAAGTCTTCCCCGTTCGTCTTACCCGCCTTGAGGAAGGAATAAAGGGCTATCTGGGTGAGTAACTGCTTTATTTGCCAAGGGAGCTGGCGCTTATGGATGTAGCTCGCCTCGCGTTGCAGTATGCCTGCCGACGGGGAGTAACTTATGCCGAGGCAAGGCTTGTCCAGGCTGATAGGGAATCGATCATCGTGGCCAACGGTGCCGCGGAAAAGGTAAAGACCGACCTGGATTGGGGGTTGGCGGTGAGGGTGCTTAAAAGAGGGGCTTGGGGGTTCGCGGCCACCTCCGATCTATCTCGGGCCGGTGCAAGAAAGGTGGCTGATCTGGCGCTTGGAATCAGCCATGCCAGCGCTCGGTTGAGGGGAGAAGCGGTTTGCTTGGCTCCCGTTTCCGCGCTTAAAGCCGATTGGCGAAGCCAGGTCAAAATAGACCCTTTCGCTGTATCCTTAGAGGATAAGCTCGAACTGCTTAGCCGTTGCACCCAGGTTATGGCCAAGGTAAAAAATATCAAGGTTGCTAACGGCAGCATGGATTTCTGGCGCACCGGCCAGGTCTTGCTGACCAGCGAGGGCCGAGAGATAGTCCAGACCAATACCATAACCGGTGCCGGTATCCAGGCGGTGGCTGCCGACGCCGGCGATGTTCAGCAAAGGTCCTATCCCAGTTCCTTCCGGGGGAATTGGCATACAGCCGGATACGAGTTTGTTCAAGAGATGGATTTGCCCGGCAATGCCGCTCGGGTGGCCGAGGAGGCGGTCAGGCTTTTGAAAGCGCCGGCCTGCCCCGGCGGACAAACCGACATCATCTTAGACGGCGATCAGCTCTCCTTGCAGATTCATGAGTCTATCGGCCATCCCCTGGAGCTGGATAGGATCTTGGGCATGGAGTTGTCTTACGCGGGCGGCAGTTTTGTCAAACTGAACGACTTGGGCCGGCTGGTGTACGGTTCGCCGCTTTTGAATGTGGTGGCTGATGCCACCCTTGAGCGCGGGGTAGGCTCATTCGGGTACGATGACGAGGGCGTTCCCGGCCAGCGGGTCAGGTTGATCAGGGAGGGCGTATTGGAAGGTTTCTTGACCAATCGAGAGACCGCGGCCGCGCTGGGCTTGCCCTCTGGCGGAGCGGCCCGGGCTTCAAGCTGGAGAAGACTGCCGTTGGTGCGCATGACCAACATCAACCTCTTACCCGGGCAGGGAAGACTGGAAGAGCTGTTTGCTGGAGTAAAAAAGGGGGTCTTCATGGCCACTAATCGGAGTTGGTCCATTGATGACCGAAGGCTTAACTTCCAGTTCGGTTGTGAGATCGGCTATCAGATCAAGAACGGACGGCTGGGGAAGATATTCAAGAACCCGGTGTACAGCGGCATAACGCCGCAGTTCTGGGCATCAATGGATGCCGTGGCCGGCCAGGAGGAGTGGGGCCTCTGGGGAACGGCCAGTTGTGGCAAGGGCCAGCCCGCTCAGGCGATAGCGGTGGGACATGGCTGCTCTCC
>JAZFTZ010000147.1:0-18876 GCA_036446955.1 Thermodesulfobacteriota bacterium | reverse complement strand
ATAAAATAGCTCATATGGGAAGGGATGATCTCTAGCATTGAGGGTATATTAGCCGATCTGGGAGATGGCTTTGTCAACCTTAAGGCAGGCCATTTCACCTATCAAGTCTTTATTCCCACCCGGCTTTCCCGGAGGCTGAAGAGCCGGATTGGCCAAGATCTGAAGTTATTCACCGTCCATTACCTGGAGGGCTCACTCCGTATGGGCAATCCGGTGCCGAGACTGGTAGGGTTTGAAAACGAGGTGGAACGAGAATTCTTTGAACGGTTCATAACCGTTCCCAATGTAGGTGTAAGACGGGCGCTAAGGGCGCTGACCCTGCCCATAAACAAGATAGCTGACGCGATTGAGAATGAGGATGTGGGCTTGCTTAGGGGGATGAAGGGTATCGGCGAAAAGACGGCTAAGAAGATTATCGCTGAGCTTAAAGGACAGATGGAAAAGTATGCGCTCCTCCCTCGGGGGGATATCCTGGAAAGCTCGGAAGAAGGAGAAAACGACGAAATCAGAGAGCTGGGGGTGAGAGCGCTGATAAACCTGGGTTACAGGTCAGCCGAAGCGGAAAAGATGGTCTCCCGGGCTATGTCTCGGAGTAAATTCGTTAGAGTCGAGGATTTGATCAAGGAAGTCTACCGCGACCATAGAGAGCAGGGCAGAAACAGTGCGCCAGAGGATATTGACACCTAAGCCTCTTTCCGAGGCAGAGGAAAGAATCAATCTTTCCTTGCGCCCCATCTCCTTTTCCGAATATATCGGCCAACAGGCTACGGTGGCAAAACTTAAGATAGCTATCCAAGCAGCCAAGGAAAGGCAGGAGCCACTGGAGCATATTCTTTTCTATGGCCCGCCTGGGTTGGGAAAAACCACCCTGGCCCATGTCATCGCCACCGAGATGGGGGCCCGACTAGTGGGTACCTCCGGACCGGCCATAGAGCGCACCGGTGATATATTAGGCATTATGACCAATCTGAAACAAGGGGAGATCCTGTTTGTGGACGAGGTTCACCGGTTGCCCAAGGTGGTGGAAGAGTTCCTTTATCCGGCCATGGAGGATTTCCAGGTGGACCTGGTGGTGGACAAGGGTCCTTTTGCCAAGTCGATAAAAATGCCGTTGAAGGGTTTTACCCTGGTGGGGGCTACTACCCGGGCAGGGTTGTTGTCCCTGGCTTTGAGGAACCGTTTCGGAATGTTCCATCATATAGGTTTTTACCCTGATGAGGATATAGTGACGATAGTGAAACGCTCCGCCCATATCCTGGATTGTCGGCTGGATGAAGCTGCCCTTTGGGAGGTAGCCAAGCGCTCCCGAGGCACCCCGCGGATAGCCAATCGGTTGTTACGCCGGGTTCGGGATTACGCTCAAGTCAAGGGAGAAAGGATGGTTCCCGCCCCGCTGGCCAAAGAGGCGCTGGAGTTGGAAGGGGTTGATGAGTCCGGTATGGACGGCCTGGACCGGCGCTTTCTGGAGACGATCATCAATTCCTACCATGGTGGCCCGGTAGGAATTGAGGCTATTGGTGCCACTTTGAATGAAGAGGTGGATACCCTGGTGGATATGGTGGAGCCTTTCTTACTGAAAGAGGGGCTGTTGGCACGCACCCGCAACGGGCGCCAGGCTACAGCTAAGGCGTACGATTACCTGGGTGTGAAGTTTAAAGAAGACCAACCGAAATTATTCACTAACGATGCATAGAAGGGAGCGGTAATGAAATACGTTGTCTTGGTGGGCGATGGTATGGCCGACCGGCCGGTGGATGAGCTTTCCGGGCGGACTCCTCTGCAGGCGGCGGATACGCCCAACATGGATCATTTGGCCCAGCAGGGGGCATTGGGAAGGGTATGTAACATACCGGAGGGGCTGCCTTGTGGCAGCGATGTGGCCAATATGTCTATCCTGGGCTACCCCCCGGGGATATATTATCGGGGCCGGTCTTCTCTGGAGGCGGCCAGTATCGGGGTAGATTTGGGCGGGGATGATCTGGCCTTCAGGTGTAATCTGGTGACGATGAAATTTAGCCCTAATGGCGCCATATTGGTTGATTACAGCGCTGGCCATATATCCTCTGAGGAAGGGAGCCAGCTAGTTAAGGCGCTTAACCAAGCTTTTGGCGGCGCAGAACTTAGCTTCTACCCCGGCGTCAGCTACCGCCACCTCATGGTTTGGAAGGGAGGTCGGGACGGGATTGAGACGGTGGCCGCCCACGATATTAATGGCAAACATATCGCAGACTATCTTCCCAAGGGCGTGGGCGCGGACCGCCTCCGGGAGCTGATGGAAAAATCCAGGGATATTTTCAGCGACCATCCGGTCAACCGAGCCCGATTGGAAAAAGGGTTGGCCCCGGCCAATTCCATCTGGCTTTGGGGACAAGGCCGTCCCCCCCAGTTGCCCTCCTTCGTTGAGCAACATGGGTTGCGGGGAAGCATGATCACCGCGGTAGACCTGATGAAAGGCCTGGCCATCTACGCCGGTATGGAGGTGGTCAAGGTAGAGGGGGCGACGGGATATTTGGATACTAATTATGCCGGCAAGGTACAGGGCGCGCTCAACTCGCTTGAACAGAACGACTTAGCTTATGTCCATGTCGAGGCCCCGGACGAGTTAGGGCACGCCGGGGACTGCGGTCTAAAGATAAAGGCTATCGAGGACTTTGACCGTCAGGTAGTGGGGCCGATCATGGAACGCTTAGCCCGGATGGGCGAGTTTCGGGTGCTGCTCTTACCTGACCATCCTACACCCGTATCACTGCGCACCCATACTCCTGAGCCGGTTCCTTTCATAATTTATCCTCGGGGCGATCTCCCTGCGATTGGGTCGGCGGAGGTGGCTTTCAGTGAGACTTGGGCAGAGAGAAGCGACCTTTACATCTCCGATGGCTCGACGTTGTTGACCATGCTGAAGCAGCGTTAGGTGACCCCGTTGTCAGAGTACCGGGTGGAGTTGAGGGTATTCTATGCCGACACCGACCAGATGGGAGTGGTGTATTATGCCAACTATCTCAAGTGGTTTGAGGCTGGTCGGGCCAATTATCTTCGCCAGCGGGGGATCTCTTATCGCCAGATAGAGGAGAACGGGTTCTTATTGCCGGTAACGGAAAGTTATTGCCGCTATTTAGCACCGGCAAGGTACGATGACATCATTGAGGTCCATGCGCGCGTGATCAAGGTGGGCCGGGCTACGGTTAAGTTTCACTACCGGATAACCAGAAAAGAGGATGGCCGGGAGCTGGCGACTGGATATACCCAGCATTTCTGTCAGGATAAAGAGGGGAGAATCAGCCGCCTGCCTGCTTTTCTCAGTGATGTGTTGAAATTAGCCTGAAATTTAGGAGGGGGTTTAAAGGGTTCCCCCTTGAAGTACAGAAGGTGCCTTCATGAAGCCAAAGATAACTGCAGCCGGGCTGGCTTGTGGCCGTTCGCGGGCTGTGTCAATGTACCACTAGCTAGTGGGTAGAGGAGGGTAAGGTATGGCGGTGCAGACGGCGTCCTTTTCCTTAAAGACCAAGGGGAACAATGATATTAAAGACATAACCGGGCAGGTGGCTGAACAGCTGGTCGCTTCCGGCTTGAAAGAGGGAATCGCTACCGTATTTGTACCCGGCTCCACCGCGGGCATCACCACCGTGGAGAATGAGTCGGGCCTGCTCCACGACCTGGATGATATGCTCAACCGGTTGGTGCCCCGCAACATTGAGTATCGTCACGACCGGGCCTGGGGAGAGGGCAATGGTTTTTCCCATGTCCGGGCCTCGCTCATCGGCGCCTCCTTCACCGTCCCCTTCTCTGAAGGAAGGCTTTCGGTGGGCACCTGGCAGCAGATAGTGCTTGTTGATTTCGACAATCGCCCTCGGGAAAGAAAGATTATCGTCAAGATGATAGGGGAATGAGGTAGAAAGATAAAAGTGTCCTGTTTTCAGACATGGTTTCAGCTATGTTTCATAGCAATATAGCACACTCTTTCTTACGGATTGACATAGTCATGGCTATCTGATAGGTTGGCAGGAAATGAACTCCTCTTGGGTTAAATATCTTATCGCCTTTCCTATCCTCATCCTGTGGTTGACCGGTTGCGCAACTCAGCCGGAGAAGCCAGCAGGCAACTGGAAGTTGCATTATCGCCTGGGCACCAGTTATTTCATGCAGAAAAAGTATCCCCAGGCGGTAGCCGAACTTAACCGGGCCTTGGCTTTGAAACCTGACGAACCGAGGGTTATGGATGCCCTGGGGCTGGTTTTTTATGCCCGCCAGGATCTAAGCCGGGCTATGAGCTATTTTCGAAAGGTGCTGGAGATAGACCCGAAATTTTCCCAGACCCACAACAACCTGGGCTCCATATACTGGAGATTGGGTCGCTGGGACGAAGCCATCCGCGAGTTCAGCCTGGCCTTGGCTGACCCCATCTATTTGACCCCGGAGGCGGCTTATAATAACCGGGGTGTGGCATACTTGGCCCAGGGGAAATTAGATGCGGCCGTTCAAGATTTCCGGCGGGCTGTCGATGTAAAACCCGACTTCGGCCAGGCACGTCACAATTTGGGCCTGGCTTTGCTGAGGCGGAACCGGGTGGGGGAGGCTATAAACCAATTGGAATTCGCCCTGAAGGTAGGGCCGGTCACCCCGAGAATGCGCCTCAACCTGGCCCAGGCCTATTTGAGAAATAATCAGCGAAGCAAAGCCGTCCAGCAGCTCACCCGAGTGGTTGATGATGCTTCCGATGCTGAGATAGCCGGGCAAGCCCGCGCGCTACTGGACCGACTGAACAAAGATTAGCTCTCCAAGGAGATCGTCTTATTATGGAGAGTTTGGGAGAATTCCTTAAAAGAGAACGGGAACTCAGGAAGGTTAGCCTGGAGGAAATTGCCGGAGTTACCCGGATCAGGCTCTCTCATTTAGATGCGCTGGAGAGAGACGATCATGGCAATTTGCCCGGACGAGCCTATGGCCGGGTCTTTGCCAAGGCTTATGCCCAGTGCCTGGGGATAGATTTTAAGGAGGTCCAGGCCAGATTGGGAGAGGAAGGACAGCAATCAATCAGGCTGGCTGTCAGCCTGCCCATCGGCCGGAGGCCGGTAAGGCGGTCCCGGCTGGTACTGGTCTGTCTGTTGGTCTTGGCGCTTATTTTCTTCCTGGTATTTTACTATGTCTACCTTGACCGGCCGGGCTCCAGCCGACTGGTTTCAGGCAAATCAGGCGGGGTGGAATTGGGGTCTGCCAGTGGGACCGTGATCCCTGGTGCCGTCGGGGTAATACACTAGTAAACTTGCACCTGGGTGGCTGGCCATTGGCGGCGGTTGGGAGAGCCCGGGCAATTGGTGAGATTGGCTCTGTCATAAGAGGTGGATATGAAAGGGGAGAGCATAACTCATTGCCGCAAATGTGGCCGAAGCATGCGAGTGGAAAGGTTAGACCCGTATGCAGTCAAACTGGTTTGCGTTTGTGGATATCGTGATTTTCAGACTCGAGTGGAGCGCAGCAAGGAGCTGAATCCTTACGCCTCTATTCGATGGGACGATAAAAAAGGCGTAGTATTTGAGATGGAGCGGGTCGATCGGGAGCGGCTGGAGATAATCACCCTGGAAGAGATAAGCATGTTGGTCAGCTTGGAGTACGACCTGGACCAGGTTTTGGATATGATTGTGGACAAGACCGCGACAAGACTGGGTGTGGATGTCTGCTCTATCTATTTGCTTAAGGATGATGGACTGGTTCTCACTGCCACTCGAGGTCTAGACCCTGGCGCGGTGGGCAAGGTGAAATTAAGCTTGGGCGAGGGGATAACTGGCGCGGCTGCCCTCCAGGGGAGTTATATATCGGTTAAAAATGCCTCTGAGGATCCTCGTTATCGCTATTTTTCCGAGACTAAAGAAGAGAGATACAGCTCCATGCTCTCCTATCCCATTGGCGACAAGAACCGGGTGCTGGGGGTACTGAATGTGCAAACCACGGTTGCCCGGGACTTCGCTGAGGATGAGATCTGTTTTGTCGCCACCGTGGTTAACTTAATTCGGGGAGCGCTGCGCCTTAGAAAGGCTTTTTGAGCAGGGTGAAGAACTCTTTATTCCCTTTAGGGCCCAGCAACGGTGAGGTAAAAATTCCCAACTGTTGAAGCCCAAGTTTCCGGCAAAAATCGCCAATGGCGGCGATGGCCTGGGCGTGTTTTTCCGGTTCTCTGACCACCCCTTTTTGGGTCGAACCCTTTTCTAATTCGAACTGAGGTTTGATCAGGGCCAAGATAGTGGCACCCTTTTGGGCCAAGGTCAACATGGCAGGGAGGATTTTAGTCAGGGATATGAAGGAAACATCGATGGTTATAAGGTTGACCTGTTCCCCCAGATCTTCCACTCTCAGATAACGAGCATTTACTCTCTCCAAGGGGACCACCCTGGGGTCCTGGCGCAATTGCCAAGCCAGCTGTCCATACACTACATCCACCGCGTATACCTTGCCGGCCCCGTGTTCCAACAGGCAATGGGTAAACCCACCAGTGGATGCACCTACGTCCAAAGCGACTTTGTCCCTGACGTTAAGGCGAAAGTGGCTCAGGGCAGCCGCCAGCTTCTCGCCACCTCGGCTGACATATTTTCCCGTCTTTGACCGTAAGGAGATGCGGCAATGAAAGGGCACCCTGGTCCCGGCTTTTACCGATGGTTGGTCCTCTACCAGTACCTGGCCGGCCATTATCAACCGTTGGGCCTGGGACAGGGATGGGGCGAGACCGCGCAGGGTCAACAGCTTATCTAGACGTTCTTTTTTCTCTGGAGGCATTTCTGTTGAGCAGGTCTGTTGAGCAGGTCTAGAGCCACTTGTTCAATACCAGCTGCATCCAGCTTGTATTTAGCCCGGAGCATCTGTTGCGGTCCTTGCTCCACGAACTCATCAGGGATGCCCAAGAGCTTAATCCCGTCCGGGAAAACCCCTTTCTGGGAGAGGAGCTCCAGCACGCTGCTGCCGAAACCACCGGCCAGAACGTTTTCCTCTACGGTGATTATCCGGGCCGGTCGTTCAGCCAGGGAGAGGATCAGGTCCGCATCCAGGGGCTTGGCGAAACGACAGTTCACCACGGTGGCATATATTCTTTTCTTTTCCAGGTTGGCGCCAGCCTGAAGAGCTGAGGTGACAGTGGCCCCCAGGGCCAGGATGGTCAGGTCCTCTCCTTCCATCAATATTTCTGCTTTGCCAACCGGAAGGCTGGTCAGTATCGGGTCCAATTTTACTCCGGTCCCTTTGCCCCGAGGATACCTGATAGCCGCGGGCCCTTCCAGTTCCAGAGAGGTCTTCAGCATGTGCCGGAGCTCATTTTCATCCTTGGGTGCCATTACCACCATGTTGGGCATTGACCTCAGGTAAGAGAGGTCGAACAGACCCTGATGGGTTGGGCCGTCCTGGCCCACGATTCCGCTCCTATCCAGGGCAAAGACTACCGGGAGTTTCTGCAGGCAGACGTCGTGAAGGGTCTGGTCGTATCCTCTTTGAAGAAAGGTTGAGTATATGGCCACCACCGGGCGCAATCCCTGGCTGGCCAACCCGGCGGCAAAAGTGACCGCATGTTGTTCGGCAATACCCACGTCGAAGGAGCGGCCGGGGAATCTCTTGGCAAATTTGTCCAGCCCGGTTCCGTTGAGCATGGCCGCGGTTATAGCCACGATTCTTTCATCCTCTTCGGCCAGTTGGATCAGCGTCTCAGCGAACACATCGGTATACGAGCGCGCAGACGGATTTCCTATCTCCCGGCCGGTTTTGACGTCAAAGGGCGCTGGGGAATGGAATCGAACCGGGTTCTGCTCCGCGGGCGGGTAACCTTTCCCTTTGCGAGTCAACGCATGGATCAAGACCGGCCCGGTAATGGTTTTGGCGTTGGCGAGGGTGGGGATAAGGAACTCCAGGCGGTGCCCGTCTATGGGCCCGATATATTGAAACCCCAGGCTCTCGAAGAGCATACCCGGGGTGAAAAACGCCTTTAGCGCGTCCTCGGCTCGGCGGGCGATCTTAACCATATCCTCGCCCACCCCGGGAATGGAGCTAAATAAGGACAGGATTTCTTTCTTCAATCCAATGAAGAAAGGACCGGTCAGCTTTCGGCTCAAAAAAGAGGAGAGCGCGCCTACGCTGGGGGAGATGGACATCTTGTTATCGTTAAGGACTATCATGATGTCCTGATTTATCTGGCCGGCGTTGTTCAAGGCCTCGAAGGCCATGCCCGCGCTCATAGCTCCATCGCCGATGACGGCTACCACCTTCACTGGCTGACCTCGGTGGGCATAAGCCCGGGCTAACCCCAAGGCCGCGGAGATAGAGGTAGCCGCGTGGCCGGCGCCGAAGCAATCGTACGGGCTTTCAGCGGGCTTCAAGAATCCACTTAAACCGCCAGGTTGTCTCAGGGTGGCGAACTGCTTTCGCCGGCCGGTGAGAAGCTTATGGGCATAAGCCTGGTGGCCGATGTCCCACACAATCTTGTCTTCGGGCGCGCAAAAGACGTAATGCAGGGCGATGGCCAGCTCTACCGCTCCCAGGCTGGAGGCTAGATGACCACCGGTGCGGGCCACGGTGGTTACCATTTCGGCGCGAATCTCCGCGGCCAGTTCCCTTAGCTTTTCCATGCTAAGCCCGTTTAGGTCTTTTGGGGAATTTATCTTTTCCAGTATAGCCACTTTTCTAATGCCTCAAAACAGTGCCTCAACGAATTCCTTGGGATCGAAAACCCTCAAGTCTTCAATCTTTTCTCCCAGGCCGACGAACTTAATGGGTACGCCTAGCTCGGCGGCAATGGCGACCACGATTCCACCTTTGGCCGTGCCATCCAGTTTCGCCAAGGCGATGCCAGTAATGCCCAAGGCGTGGTGAAAAGTCTTGGCCTGCTCAAGTCCGTTCTGGCCGCAGGTGGCGTCGATAACCAATAAGATTTCGTGGGGGCTGCCCTTAACCTCTTTAGCCAGCACCCGGCGCATCTTTTTCAATTCCTCCATCAGGTTGGCCTTGGTGTGGAGGCGGCCGGCGGTATCGGCTATCATTACGTCGCATCCTTTGGCCTCAGCCCTTCGGGCCGCATCGAAGGCCACTGCCGCCGGGTCAGCGCCCGGCCCCTGTTTTACAACCTCGACGTTAAGTATCTTTCCCCAATGTTCCAGTTGTTCGATAGCTGCCGCCCTGAAAGTATCAGCTGCGGCCAGAACCACCCTTTTTTTCTGGAGCAGAAAGTGGTGGGCCAATTTGGCGATAGTGGTCGTTTTTCCCCCGCCGTTGACTCCCACCATCATAATAATCATCGGTTTTTCTGCAGGCTCAATCAGAGAGCCGGTATTTCCGGCCAGGATATCGAACAAGTGGCTCTTGATTTGCTCCTTGATGAAACTGATATTTTCTCCCTCCCTGGTGCTGGCCTCCTGGCGCACCCTTTCCAGCAGGGGGAAAGTGGTCTTGACGCCCAGGTCGCAGCCCAGAAGCAGTTCCTCCAGTTCCTCCAGAACCTCCTGGTTGACGGTACGGCGTTCGCCTATTAGGGTATCGAGACCCTGGCTGAGCCGCTGTCTGGTCTTGGCTAATCCTTCTTTCAGTTGAGAGAAAAGGCCCACTGCTTTAATTTAGCCTCACCGATACCAGTTTGGAGATGCCCGATTCCTCCATGGTTATGCCATGTAAAGTACTGGCCCGCTCCATGGTGGTCTTGTTGTGGGTGATCAGCATCAGTTGGCAACTCTCGGCCAGCTCTCCAATAAGGGAGTTGAGCCGGCCAACATTGGCATCGTCCAAAGGGGCATCGATCTCGTCCAGGAAGCAGAAGGGGGAAGGCTTTATCATGAAAAGGGAGAATATAAACCCGATGGCGGTCAACGCCTTTTCCCCGCTGGACAGCAGCAGCGCGTTTTGCAGCTTCTTGCCAGGAGGTTCGGCCAAAAGCTCCACTGCCGCCTCCAATGGATCTTCATCTTCGGCCAATGCCAACTGGGCCCTTCCCCCCTGGAACAACCTTCTAAATACCTGATTGAACCTTTCATTTGCCTGGTTAAAGGTCTCTTGGAAACGCTCCCGGCAGGTTTTATCCATTTCCGCGATGGCTTTTCTCAATCCGGATATTGACTCGACCAGGTCATCGCGCTGCGAGGTAAGTAAACGGTAACGTTCGCTTAGCGATTCGTATTCCTCCAGGGCCAGGGGGTTAACCCCGCCCAGCCTGTTCAGCTGCTCCCTTAGCAGGGTCAACCGCGAGGAGGGATCCGCAGGTAGATTCTGAGGCTGTTCCATTTGAACCACGTCGGCCAACTCCAGCCCGTAATCATCGCTGATCTTTTCGGCCAGATGGTCAAGCTGCATCTGGAGACGAGCCGCGCTCAACTCCAGGTTATTCATACTTTCTTGCTGGCCAGCAAGTCCCCTTTGTTCCTCCTTTAGCTGGCCTTCCATTTCCTCCAGTTGGGCTGTTTGGGCTTCAAGCCCGGCGGCCAGATTCTCTAGCTTGGCCCGGCCCCTGTCCTGCTCGGGTATTACCGACTCTTTTATTTGGTTGGCGGAAAGGATGGCGGCGTCAATCCGCTCGCATTCTCCTCGGCTCTCTGACTTTTCCTCCTCTTTCTTGGCCAGCTGGCCTCTTAATTGGTTATCGGACTGCTTCAGTCTTTCCAGGTTCAGGTTAACCCCTTTTAAACGCTCTTCGCGGGAAGCTGCTTGAACCTTGTAATGAGCGAGAAGGGTATTAACCTGATCCAGTTCTTTTTTCCTTTCTTCCAATCCGATCCTTAGGCTGTCGCTGCTTATCTCTTTGTCCCTTATCTTGATTCTAACCTCAGCCAGCTCGCCGACGATATCCTGTTTGGCCGAGGCCAATACGGCCGACTCCTGTTCCTGCCGCCTCTCTTCACCGGCGAACAGTTTCAGGTTTTCCTTCAGCCTGGCCGCGTCCAGTTGATAGGTATTGAGCCTTTCCTTCAAGGCCATCCGCTGGTGCTGGCATTCCAGCAGAGATTCCTTATTAAGGGTCAGCTTGGTATCAGTTTTGTCCTGTTGGCCCTCAACTTGGGCCAGCTCGCGGCGGGCACTTTCCAGGGCTTCCTTTTTTATATCCAGCAAGGATGTCAGTTCTTTAGCCTCTTTTTTCCGCTTAAGGAGATCCTTTGTGACACCGGCCGAAGCCGATACCAGGATGCCATCGGCGAACAGAACTTCCCCTTTAAGGGTTACCAGGTTAGGTTTTTCCGGGGTGTTAGCGAAGATTCGCAGAGCATCTTCCAGTTCCCGCACCAGCAGCCAGCCGCTAAGCAAGGCCCGAAGAACGGGACGGTATTCTTCCCGAGTCAAAGCGAATTCGGAGAGCCAGCCCAAGGCAGCTTCCTCCGGGAATCTCTCAGCAAAGCTTACCGCCTCCCTGGCCAGGGAGGCGGTAATGAGGCCCACCGGCCCGGCAATCGAGGGAAGGAGTCTTCCGGCAGAAGTCAGGTCATCCACCAGCAAATATTTGAGTCTATCCCCCAGGACCGCTCCCAGGGATAGCTCGGCCCCGGCTTTAGCCTCCAGAACGTCGATCAATCTGGGGAAGGGCTTAAGTGCCTCGGGCAGGCTATCCGGAGATGGTATTTCCTCCCAGGCCTCAAGCTCTTTTAACGTCGCCAATCTGGCTTCCAGGCGGTGAACTTCCCTTTCCAGCTCGCTTACTCTAGCCCGCCTTTCCGCTAGCGATTGTCCTAGCTGATTAGCTGACTTCTGGAGACTTTCTCTCGCTTGGTTTTCCTGGCTGATAGCCCGGTCTAATGAGTTCAGCTCGGCTGTAAGGCCGGCTCTTTCTCTCTCTATCTCCTCCTGCTTTGTTTGTGCCTCCTGTATTTCGGTGGTTAGCTTGTTTCTCTCCAGTCGGACTCTTTCTGAATCCTTCTTAAGCTCTGCAACGTGGGCCTCAACCCGGGTCGATTGCCGATGAAGCTCGAAAAGTCTATCCTTTTCCTCATCCAGCGCCCGCTGATCAGCCTCAAGCTGTTGCCGGCAAGAACGTTCGATCGATTCTTGTCCCTCTAATTGAGAGCTGATCTGCCCCAGGGATTCCTCTAGTTCTCGTTGGGTCTGGCTCAATAGTTCCCATTCATCTCGCTGACTCTCCAGTTGCCGTTCGGTATTTGCAATTTCCTCCTCCACCTTGGCCGCTTGTCTGACTAATATCTCCTTCTGTTGGGAGAGGGATAGGATGGTTAACCTTTGTTGCTCTGAGGTGGCAGCCAACTGGGTGAGTTTCTCCGTGGTTTCCCCTTTAGCCTGCTCTTGCTCCTTGAGGTTAAGACGCAGCCGCGATATCTCCTCTTCGCGGGACTGGATCTGGCTTTTGGTAAGTTCCAACCCCTCTTTAAGCGAGGAGAGCTGCTGCTGAGCTATTTCCTGGCTGAGCCGGCGAAAACTCTCTCCCGTCAGCGCCAGATCCAGGTTTTTTATCTCCTCTTGAAGATGGTGGTACTTATCGGCCGCATTAGCCTGGCGTTTCAGTGAGTTAAGCTGCCGCTTTAGCTCGGCGGTGACATCGTCCAACCGGGCCAGGTTTTCCTGAGCGCCGTGCATTTTCAGCAAGGATTCTCGCTTTCTTTCACGATACTTAGACACTCCGGCGACCTCTTCGATTAAAAGACGGCGCTCTTGGCCTTTGCCGGTCAATATCTGATTTATTTGCGCTTGCTCTATTACCGAGTAGACTCTGCTGCCTATCCCCCGCTCCAGGAACAGGTCGGTAATATCCTTGAGCCGACAGGGCTTTTTGTTCAGCAGGTATTCGCTTTCTCCAGAGCGGTACAGGCGCCGGGAGATGGTTATCTCACTCGGCCCTGAGGCTGAGGTTAAATCCTCAACGTCCGCCAGTGTCAATTCAACTTCAGCCATACCCAGGGACTTGCGGTTGGCCGTCCCCTTGAATATAACGTCCTCCATACTCTTGCCCCGCAGGGTCTTGGGGCTCTGTTCGCCCAATACCCAGCGTACCCCGTCCACGATATTGCTCTTCCCGCAGCCGTTGGGTCCTACGATGGCAGTGATTCCGGATTCAAACGAAAGGGTGGTACGGTCGGGAAACGATTTGAAGCCGTGAATGACTAGGCTCTTTATCCTCATAATGGTGGATATGTCCCTGGGGTTGACATTATTGTTGTTCGGACCTCAGCACTGCCTGGGCGGCTGCTAATCGGGCGACCGGAACCCGGTACGGGGAACAGCTCACGTAATTGAGTCCGACCTGGTGGCAGTATTCAATCGAAGCCGGGTCTCCTCCATGTTCGCCGCATATGCCTATCTTTAAATCCTTACGGGTTGAACGGCCCTTGGCTACCCCAATTTTAATCAATTCTCCCACGCCGCTCAAGTCCAGGGTGGTGAAGGGTTCGAAGGTCAGAATATCGGTTTTGGGTTTTGAAGTTACCCGCTTGCAGCGGGAGCAAAATCCCTCCCGGTCAAGGGCATAAGTGGAGCATTTGGGACATAGCTTGGAGTAGTTCATATAGATATGGATAAACCTGCCGGCATCATCCCGGGAGAATCCGTACGTGGTTTGGGTTAAGTCATTGGTGCCAAAGGAGAAGAATTCCGCCTCAACCGCGATTTCATCAGCGGTCAGTGCGGCCCGGGGCAGCTCGATCATCGTCCCTACTGAGAAATTTATTCTGGCACCAACCTGTTTCATGGTTTCTTCCGCGCTGTCTACCACCAGCTCCTTCTGGGAGCGCATTTCGGCGGCCATTCCTACCAGCGGGATCATGATTTCAGGTTTGACCACCAGTCCACTTTTTTCCGCCTGGCAGGCGGCCTCTATAATAGCCTGAACCTGCATCCTGGTTATCTCCGGCATGGTGATTCCCAGGCGACAACCTCGCATGCCCAGCATGGGGTTGAACTCATGCAATTCATCCACCCGGGCCAAGAGCCGGCGTTTGGCAGCCAAACTGCGAGGGCTTGCCCCCTTTGCCTCCATTTTGACCAGCTGGACGACCAGTTCCTCTCTATTGGGTAGGAATTCATGCAGCGGGGGATCGAGCAGCCGGATAGTGACCGGGTAGCCATTCATCACCTTGAACAGGCTCAAGAAGTCATTTTTTTGCAAAGGAAGCAGCTTGGCCAGGTACTTTTCCCGCTCCTTAACTCCCTTGGCCAATATGAGTTTTTGCATGATGGGTAATCGGTCCTCGGCGAAGAACATATGTTCCGTGCGGCAAAGCCCGATACCCTCGGCGCCGTATTGCCTGGCCACCGCGGCATCGCGCGGGATATCGGCATTGGCCCTCACCTTTAGCCGCCGGACCTCATCCGCCCAGGAGAGGAAGGTGACGAAGTCGCTGCCCAGCTCAGGGGTTTTCAGCGGGACCGAGCCCAGTATGACCTCTCCGGTGGAGCCGTTTATGCTGAGGAAGTCGCCCTCGTTAAAGGTCTTACCGGCCACGCTAAGCTTTTTGCCGGCTTCATCTATCTCCAATGCGTCGCAGCCGGCTACGCAAGGTTTGCCCATGTGCCTGGCCACCACCGCGGCATGGGAGGTCATACCACCCCTGGCGGTGAGAGTGCCCTGGGCGATATCCATGCCGTGGATGTCGTCCGGGTTGGTCTCCTTCCTGACCAGGAGGACCTTCTTACCGTCCTGGGCCCAGTCGACCGCCTGGTCAGCGTTAAATACCAGCTGGCCCACCGCGGCCCCGGGTGAGGCCGGCAGTCCTTTGGCGATAACCTCGACCCTGGCTTCGGGATCGATAATGGGATGGAGAAGTTGTTCCAGCTGGCTTGCTTCCAGGCGCAACAACGCCTCGGTCTTGGTGATAAGCTTCTCTTTGACCATATCAACCGCGATCTTCAACGCGGCTTGGCCGGTCCGTTTTCCAACCCGGGTTTGGAGCATGTAAAGTTTTCCATCTTCGATAGTAAACTCAAAATCTTGGATATCCCGGTAGTGTTTTTCCAGCCTGTTAGTGATCTCCTTCAATTGTTCGTAAATTAACGGCATCTTCCGGGAGAGCATGGATATGGGATGAGGAGTGCGAATTCCGGCGACCACTTCCTCTCCCTGGGCGTTAACCAGGTATTCTCCGTAAAACTCCTTTTCTCCGGTGGCCGGGTTGCGGGTAAATCCCACCCCGGTGGCCGAGGTCAGGCCGGTATTGCCGAAGACCATTGCCTGAACGTTGACCGCGGTGCCCAGGTCATCGGGTATATTGTTCTGCCGGCGGTAGAAGATGGCCCGCTGGTTGTAAAAGGAGCGAAACACGGCATCCCGGGCCAGGTTCAACTGTGTTCTTGGTTCTTGGGGGAAATCCTTTCCGGCCTTCTTTTTTACCAACGCCTTGTATTTTTGGAGTAGAAGTTTCAGCTGGGCTTGGGAGAGAAGTTCCTGGCGGCCGAGTTTCTCTTTTTTCCTCAACCCGTCGATTAAGTCATCGAATTTCTCCTTGGGGATAGCCAACACCACGTTAGCGAACATGGATATGAAAAGGCAGTAACTTTCGTAGGCGAAACGCTCGTTATTGGTCTTTCTGGCCAGTCCTTCCACCGATTTGTCGTTCAGCCCCAGATTAAGCACAGTGTCCATCATGCCGGGCATGGAGAACTTGGCGCCCGAGCGCACTGAGATCAGCAAAGGGTCATTGGCATCCCCTAATTTCCTGCCTAAGAGGGATTCCAGGCGAGCCAGGTTTCTATCTATCTCCGCCTCGATGGAGGTGGGTATTTCCCCTTGATTCTCATTGAAGATGCCGCACACGTCCGTGCTTATGGTGAAACCCGGAGGGACAGGAAGTCCCAGATTGGTCATTTCCGCCAGGTTGGCACCTTTGCCGCCCAACCGGCTTTTCATCCGGGCATTGCCTTCCGCCTTCCCATCTGCAAAGAAAAAGATGTACTGCTTATCCATATGATGAGTCTCCTCAGGTCGGTAGCCTGGCGAAGTCGGCTAAAAGTATAAAGGTCTCCCTGATATCATTAAGCAGGGCCAGCCGGTTGGCTCTCAAGCTCTCTTCCTCAGCCATGACCAGAACGTCATCGAAGAACTTATCTATCGGCTCCTTCAAGCGGTAAAGGTCGGTCAGCGCGGCTAAGAACTCGTTCGTCTCCAAGCGGCCCCTCAGGCTTTCTTTTACTTCAACAAAGATATTATAGAGGTCGCGCTCGCTGGGGTCGGTGAAAAGTTCGGGGTCGACTGCTCGGTCAGGGTTGACGCCTTGCAATATATTGGCCACTCTTTTATAAGATAATGCCAACGAGTACAGTAGACCTTGGCGCTTGAATTCTTCCAGGGCGTTCACCCTAAGGCTGGTCAAAAACGGGTCGAACTCAGCCGCGGATAGTCCGGCATCGACTATATCGTACGGGTAATCCCGGTTGAGCAAGCCAAACATCCGTTGTTGGAAAAACTGCACCACTTCCTTTACTGTCTCCCGGCCGTCCCGTTGGGCTTTTTCCTCCACCAGGGAGAAGGCCTTGTCAGCCAATGCCGAGACCGAAAGGGATAGCTGGTTGTCCGTCAGCAGCTGAATAATTCCCAGGGCAGCGCGGCGAAGCCCATAGGGGTCAGCGGTGCCGGTAGGCACGAGTCCTACCGCGAAGCAACCCACGATGGTGTCGATCTTGTCAGCCAGGCTGACGATGACCCCGGCGCAAGAGGCGGGTGGTTCCTGGCCGTAGCTCTTGGGTAGATAATGTTCGTAGATCGCCTGAGCCACCTTCGGGTCTTCTCCAGAGAGAAGAGCGTACTCCCGGCCCATGGCCCCTTGGAGCTTAGGAAACTCAACCACCATTTGCGTGGTCAGGTCGGCTTTTGCCAACCAGGCGGCCCGCCCGGCCACCTGTTCAGCAGTTGGGTCGATTATATCGGCCAGGTAGGAGGCGAGCTTAACCAGCCGCACCGTCTTTTCGTAAGCAGTTCCCAACTGGGCCTGAAAAATTAAGCCCTTGAGCGACTCCACCCGGTCGGCAAGCCGGGTCTTGCTATCGGCTTGAAAGAAGAATTTAGCATCGGCAAGCTTGGCCTTAAGCACCCGCTGGTTGGCCTCCACTATCTTATCCGGTGTTCCCCGGGCACCGTCGGTGACCAGGCCGAAGTAGGGAAGAAGTTGACCCTGAGGTGAGACCAGTGAAAAGTAAAACTGGGCGTCCCGCATTACGCTTATGAGTACCTCTCTGGGCAAGTTGAGAAACTCGGCTTCGAACTGGCCGAGCAAGACCCGAGGATATTCGACCAAATTGACCACCGTATCCATTAGTTCGGCGTCAGAGACGATTCGCCCGCCTTTTTGGTCGGCGATTTCCTTCAAGCCCTGCTCAATAATTCTCTCTCTCTCGTCTGGGTCGACGATTACGAAGTTGTCCCGGCAAGCGGACGAATAGCCGGCCGGACCGGTTACCGGGAAGGCCCGGCCAGACAAAAACCTGTGGCCACGGGAGGTATTGGCGGCCTTGACCCCGCCGACCTCAATGGGAAGGGTCCGGCCGTCCAAGACGGCCACCAGCCAGCGTATAGGCCTGGCAAAGGAGACCCTGGTAGCGTTCCAGCGCATCGATTTGGGAAAGGGGAGGGAGGTAATTAGATTGGGCAAAATCTCTACCAGCACCTCAGGGGTTGGCCGGCCGGCTTGTTTTTTCCGGGCACATATATAATCGCCTTTGGGGGTGGTGACTACAGCCAGTTGGCCTACGTCCAGACCCTGAGCCCGGGCAAAACCCAGTGCGGCGGCGGTGGGCTCCCCCCGGTTATCAAAGGCCACTTTCTTGGGCGGCCCCAGGATTTCCTCAACACTCTCTTCCTGGGTGTTTGGCAGGTCGTATGCCAGCAGGGCCAGGCGCCTGGGCGTTCCCACGGTCGTTACCGGGCCAGGCGGGATTCGCACCCGTTCCATCTCTTCCAGAAAGATTTCCTTCCACTTGGTTAACGCGGGCGATATGAATCGAGCTGGTATCTCTTCAGTGCCGATCTCCAGGGCGAATTCCACTTATTCATGCCTTTTCTTGTCGCTAGCAAGATAGCCTTCAGCTGTCAGTCGAGCCAGGTTCCTCACCCGGGCGATATACGAGGTGCGTTCGGTGACGCTCAATGCGCCTCGGGCGTCCAACTGATTGAACACATGGGATGATTTGAGACAGTAATCATAGCCGGGAAGAAATAGGCCCTGATCTAGGTTAGCTAAAGACTCTTTCTCGTACATATTGAACAGCTCAAGTAACATCTTCACATCAGCCTGCTCAAAATGATAGCGAGAAAACTGGACCTCGTTCTGGTGGTAAAGATCGCCGTAAGTGACGCCGGGAATCCAGACGAGGTCAAAAACAGTGTCCACCTCTTGGAGGAACATGGCAATACGCTCCAGGCCGTAGGTGATCTCGACCGATACCGGGTCCAACTCTATCCCCCCGGCCTGCTGGAAATAGGTAAACTGCGTGATCTCCATACCGTCCAGACGGACTTCCCAGCCCAGGCCCCAAGCGCCCAGGGTAGGGGATTCCCAGTCATCCTCGATAAACCTCAGGTCGTGCTCCTCAGGGTTGACACCTAGAACCCGCAGGCTGTTGATATAGACTTCCTGGATGTTATCTAGCGCCGGCTTCACTATAACCTGGAACTGGAAGTAATGGCCCAGCCGGTTGGGGTTCTCTCCATAGCGCCCGTCAGTGGGCCGGCGAGACGGCTCTACATAGGCAACTCGCCAGGGGTCAGGCCCGAGCACCTTGAGAAAAGTGGCCGGATGAAAAGTCCCAGCCCCAACCTCCAGGTCGTAGGGCTGAAAAAGGATACAGCCCTGGTCAGCCCAGTAGTGCTGCAAAGCCATGATAACGTCTTGCAAATTCAACTTCTTACCTCTTCATTAGCAAGGTAACATCGGCCGGTTTCCATGTCAAGGAGTAAGCCCACTCCCGGGGGACGGGGCCTAGGACCCTGTCCCCCGG
>JAZFTZ010000146.1:0-3160 GCA_036446955.1 Thermodesulfobacteriota bacterium | reverse complement strand
ATTTAACTTTGCTCAATTCCCTCGAGCTGGCCAGGAAGATCCCGGCCACTGCCAGGGGTATTATCAGGCCAACCGGCCCCTTGATAAGGGTTGCCAATCCAGCAAATACGAAGAACAGCGAAAGCTTGATGGCTGGCTTATCACTCTTAGGAGAGCAGCAAGAGCAACTCCGGGCCATGTCCATATATTTCGGCGAGCTGACCAAAATACCGGCGGCCAAAAACCCGGTACTCCATCACGACAGAGAAACACCCAAAAGGAAAACAATTATCACGCCGCCCAGCGCGGTCAAAGCTAAAGGCAAGCGCACCATTCACTCGTCGGCACCGCCCAGCTTGATGAAGGATGCCGCCAGCCAGTAATAGAGGACTGGTTTGGTGAGATAGGGACGACAGTTTATCCTCGGAACCAGCCAGTCCCCGGGCCACGGCCATTTCCCGGGCAATCTCTCCTATGCGGGTCTCCGGCCTTTCCACCAGACCAATGCCGCCAGGCCCCAAAAGAAGTTGAAGGTGACAAGGCCAGCTAAAATCAGAAGAGCCAGCAGAAAAAAAGGGGGCTGGTTTCTCGCCGGTTTCATAATGGTTCAGTCAGCAAATATCGAGGCCGAATGCGACCAGGCTAGCCCAGCAAAGCCTTGATCGACTCTTGGGCCAGGCCTAAGAAAAAGGTGGGATAAAGGCCCAGGGCCAAGGTCCCGGCCGCGGCCAAAACTAGGGCAATAACTGACGAGGGTGACAGGATAAGGGGGCGTTCAACCGAACTCGCCTCTGACATGTACATGATGATGATAACCCGCAGGTAATAGTAGACCGACACGGCACTGTTGAGCACGGCGATAATCGCCAACCAGATGAACCCGGCATTGACCGCCGCGGAGAAAAGATAAAACTTCCCCACGAACCCGGCCGTGGGTGGAATGCCGGTCAAGGAGAGCATGAACAGGGCCATAGCCGCGGCGGCCACCGGATGGCTGGTGGCCAGACCGGCGAAATCGGACAGCCGGCTGCGTTCCTCTCCGCCAGTCACTAAAAGAATGACTATGCCGAAGGCCCCCAGGTTCATCAATGAATAAACCAGCAGGTAAAACAGAACCGCGCTTCCCCCCATTTCATCGCCGGCCACCAGGGCCACCAGGATATAACCAGCATGGGCGATGGAGGAGTAAGCCAACATCCGCTTTATATTGGTTTGAGCAATGGCGGCCACGTTTCCCAGAGTCATGGTGAGGACCGCCAAAACGGAAATAATTATCAGCCAGTCAGCCCTCGCCGAAGGCAGGGCAACCAGCAGCACCCGCAGGAAGACGGCAAACCCGGCCGCTTTAGGAGCTACCGACATGAACGCGGTAACCGCCACCGGAGCACCCTCATAGGCATCGGGCGTCCACATATGGAAAGGAACCAGGGCTACCTTGAAACCCAGCCCGATTATAATAAGGCCCATACCCATCAGCAGGAAGGGATTTTTCAACGCGCCTGGCCCGGAGGCAAACCGGGCGATTCCTTCGATATTGGTAGTGCCGGCCGCGCCGTAAATCAGGGCGATGCCATAAAGGAGAAAGGCAGCCGAGAAAGCCCCCAGTAAAAAATATTTGAGTGCCGCTTCATTGGAGCGGGCATCTCGTTTCAAGAACCCGGCCAGGATGTATATGGGTACGGACAAAAGCTCCATGCCCAGAAAGACCATGAGCAAATCACCGGCCATGCCCATCACCATCATTCCCAGGGTGGAGAAGATAATAAGGGCATAGTATTCGCCGTAGTTAATCCCCATCTCCCGGATGTAGCGCACCGAGAGAAGTAGGCTTAGACCGGCAATAACTGAGAAGACCAGATTGAAGAAAATGGCGAAATTGTCAGTGAGCACCATGCCATTTAGGCTGGCCGTATTCTCTCCCCAAAGGGCAACCGAGCTGATCACCACCACGCCCAAACCGGCAAGCCCGATATAGGCCAGTAGATGTTTCTTCTCCTTGGAGAGAAGGAGATCGAATATCAACACAAGGAAGCCGGTTACGGAGACCGTTATGATCGGGGCCAGCAGAAGGAAATCCACCCGGGGGAAAACTAGCTCCAATGCCTCATCTCCTCTTGTCCGGCATGGCCAGTTCGTACTTGGCCTTCACCTGCTTAAGCAGGTGCTCTACTGAGACATCCATCTTCCGTAACAACAGGTTGGGGAAAACCCCGATGAGCACGATGACCGCCACGATGGGCACGAATATCAAGAACTCGCGCAGGCTCAAGTCCTTTAGTCCCTCGTTAACCGGCTTGGTGATCTTCCCAAACATAACCCTTTGGAACATCCACAACATATAGACCGCGGCCAGGATCACCCCCAGCGCGGCGATGACCGCGTAGATCCAATTTAACTTGAACGCGCCCAGCAAGATGAGAAACTCCCCTACAAAACCGTTCAGCCCGGGAAGGCCAATGGAGGAAAGGGTAACTATCATGAAGAAGACAGCGAACATGGGCAGAGGCCGGGAAAGACCACCGAATTCGTCGATCAACCGGGTATGGCGCCGCTCGTATAGAATTCCCACCAGCAAAAACAGCGCGCCGGTGGATATGCCATGGTTAATCATTTGCAGAATACCACCCTGGATACCGATGATATTAAAGGTAAAGATACCCAGCATAATAAAGCCCAGGTGGCTGACCGAAGAGTAAGCTATTAACTTCTTAACATCCGTTTGCACCATGGCCACTAAGGCGCCGTAGATAATGCCGATCAAGGCCAAGGTAACTATCACCGGCAGGAAGTCGTGGGCCGCGTTGGGGAAAAGGGGCAGTGCGAACCGTAAGAACCCGTAAGCGCCCATCTTGAGAAGGATACCGGCCAACAGCACACTGGCCGCGGTGGGTGCCTCCACATGGGCGTCGGGCAGCCAGGTGTGAAAGGGAAACATGGGCACCTTTATGGCGAAGGCCAGGAAAAAGGCCAAAAAGAGCCAGAACTGCGCCTTAATAGGCACCTGAAACTGTAAAAGCTGGGTAAGGTCGAAGGTGTAACTGCCGGTCGCGCTCTGGTTGAGGAAAGAGAGAACCAGTATGGCTACCAGCATCAATAAGCTTCCCGCCATGGTGTAAAGGACGAACTTAACCGTCGCGTATATCTTCCCTTTTCCTCCCCAGATACCGATGAGGAAGTACAT
>JAZFTZ010000145.1:0-12463 GCA_036446955.1 Thermodesulfobacteriota bacterium | reverse complement strand
TGGGGTCGATTAAATTGGCGGTAGTCATAAACATCACGTTGGACAGGTCAAAAGGAACGCCCAGATAATGGTCGCTAAAGGCATGGTTTTGCTCCGGGTCGAGGACCTCCAGCAGGGCGGCCGAAGGATCACCCCTGAAGTCAGCGCCTATCTTGTCTATCTCGTCCATCATAAATACCGGGTTGTTGGAGCCGGTTTGGCGGATCCCCTGGATTATCCGGCCCGGCAGGGCGCCAATATAGGTGCGCCGATGCCCCCGGATCTCGGCTTCATCTCGAACTCCGCCCAGAGATATCCGCCAGAATTGGCGGCCCAGGGCCCGGGCAATAGATTTACCCAGGGAGGTCTTTCCTACGCCGGGAGGGCCGACGAAGCAAAGGATGGGCCCCTTAACCTTTTCCTTCAGTTTTCGCACCGACAGGTATTCCAGTACTCTGTCCTTGACCTTATCCAGATCGTAATGGTCGTCATCCAGCACCTGCCTGGCGATGCCGATATTCAAGTTATCAGTGGTGGACTTGCTCCAAGGCAACTCCACCAGCCATTCCAGATAGGTGCGAACAACCGCGGCCTCGGCGGCTTCGGGATGCATCAACTCCAGCCGGTGTAGCTCTTTCTCCGCCTCTGCCTCGACCTTCTCGGGCATGGACGCGGCCTTAATCTTCTCTCGAAACTCGCTTATCTCCTGGCTCTTCTCATCCTTCTCCCCCAGCTCTTGCTGAATGGCTTTCAGTTGTTGGCGAAGGAGATACTCCCGCTGGGTCTTGTCCATCTCCTCCTTGGCCTGGGACTGAATCTTGGCCTGGACCTCCAACACCTGCATCTCCCGGTTCAACAGATCGTTGACCTTATTCAGCCGACTGACCGGATCAAATATCTCCAGCATCCCTTGTGCTTCCTCGGTCTTCAGAGCCAGATTGGCGGCAACTATATCCGCCAGCTTGCCAGGGTCATCAAGAGACTCCAGCACCACCATCACCTCAGGAGAAATCATCGCGTTCGAGGAGGCCATCCTTCCAAATTGCTGCTTCACCGTGCGCATCAGCGCCTCCATCTCTGGAGTCACCTCGCCGGGAGCCTCTTCCTTGATCTTCTCTATTTCAGCTAAGGCAAAGGGCCGTTCCTGAAGCAAGGAAACAATCCTGGCCTTGATTAACCCCTGAACCAAGATCTTGACTCGACCCTCAGGAGTCTTCAGCATCTTCATTATCATGGCCACCATGCCCACTTTATATATATCCTCAGCGCCAGGCTGTTCCTCTCCCGCTTCTTTCTGCGTTACCACCAGGATGAAACGGTCCTTGGCCAGAGCCTTATCCACCGCCCGGATCGAGGTCTCTCGGCCTACCATCAGGGGCATGATCATGTAAGGGAAAAGCACCATCTCCCTTAACGGGACGACCGGCAGACGGTCGGGAATAACAAATTGTTCTTCGTCAGGCATCGTCACCCCCAGCTCCGGCCTAGTCTATTTCCACCCGAAACCTCCTACCTCTTCTCTCCTCAATCTTGGGCAGGGTTATGGATAGCACACCATCAGCCAACCTAGCTTTCACTTTACCGGTATTTATGACCCTAGGCAAGTCGATAATCCTTCTAAAACGGCCAAAGCTCTGTTCCACCCGGGAAAATCGTATACCCTCCTCGCCTAACACCCGTATTTTGACCCCTTCCACCAGAATCTGAGTCGAGCTTACTAACAGGGAGACAGCATCCTTGGCCACACCGGGAAGCTCTACCTCCACCAGCAGCTCATTTTCGCTCTCAAAGATGTCCACCGGAGGCATAATCTCCTGCTCAATAGGCAAGGAGTGAAACCAAGGATCGCCCACGGCCGCCTTCAGCGACAAGCTCTCTTCCGGTCCAGTTTTTTTAGCTGTCACCGCTAGTTCACCCGCGCCGATGGTTATCAGCAGGGGCACGTATCAAGCCCAGATCAGCCAGATACCGGTGCATCTCCTGCCTGAATTCCGGATGTTTCAATGCCAAGGCCACGTTGGCCTTGAGCAGCCCCATGATGGTGCCCGCGTCATACCGATCGCCCCGGATCTCCAGGGCATAAACAGGTTCCTCGGCCAACAACAGCTTCAAGGCATCGGTTAGCTGGATCTCCCGGTTCTTTCCCGGCCTGGTGCAGGCGATCGCTTCAAAAATTCCCGGCGATAAAACGTACCGGCCGACAACGGCCAATTGAGAGGGCGCCTTGGCAGCAGTAGGCTTTTCCACCAAGTCCTCCAGCTGGTGCACACCCCCGCCCAGAGGCCGGCCAGCTATGACGCCGTAGTTAGACAATTCCTTTTTGTCCACCCGTTGTACCGCCACCACCGTGCCGCCAAACTCTTGATGCACGTCTAAAAGCTGGGAAATCACCGGCTGCCGGGATACAATGACTTCATCTCCCAGCAGCACAGCGAAGGCCTCTTGGCCAATAATATTCTTGGCACACAGGATAGCGTGGCCCAGCCCGCGCGGGTCTTTTTGCCTGGTATAGCAGAAGTGGATGTGGTCGGAAACCCGTTTGATATCCGCCATGGCCCGCCGGTTGCCCTTTTGTCGAAGCAATAGTTCGAAATCAGGAGAGAAATCAAAATATTTTTCAATAGCCGACTTGCCCCGGCCGGTTATGAACAGTACTTCCTTGAAACCCGCGCTTACGGCCTCTTCCACCCCGTACTGGATAAGCGGCCTGTCCACCAGACAGAGCATCTCTTTGGGAATGGCTTTTGTCATGGGCAAAAACCTTGTCCCCAAACCAGCAACCGGAAAAACTGCCTTGGTCAGTGGCTTACTAGAATTTCTCTCTCTGGCCATTTACCGGCCTCCTCGAAGCTTGGTACCTGGCCACCGCCCGGTTGTGCTCCCTCAGGCTGGAGCTGAAGAAGTGGGTACCGTCATTCTTGGAAACAAAATAAAGATAGTTGACCGCGGCGGGATATAGAGCTGCCTTCAAGGACTCCTTTCCCGGATTGGCAATGGGACCGGGAGGAAGTCCGTAGATAAAATAGGTGTTGTAATCGCTCCTTCGCCTCAAATCGGCACGGGTTATCCTTCCACTAAAGTCATCCCGTCCATATACCGCGGTAGGGTCACTTTGAAGCTTGATGCCCAGTTTCAAGCGATTGTGGAAAACCCCGGAAATCAAGGGCTTCTCCCGATCCATGGTAGCCTCTCTCTCAATCAGCGAAGCCAGGGTAACCACCTCCTGAATGGTCATGTTCATCTCTCTTGCCCTGGCCGCCAGTCTCTCATCGAACGCCTTCCAAAACCGGGAGACCATTTGACCGATCATCTCCTCCTCAGTCAAACCCTTGGTCCAGAAATAAGTGTCCGGATAGAGATAGCCCTCGAGACTATCCGCTTGGATTCCCAACGCCGCCAGCAGTTCAGGGTCTGAGGCCTTTTCTAGAAAACCCTGGGCCGAGGCCAACCCTTCTTGCTCAAGGAGTTCGGCAACCTTAGGGATAGAATCACCTTCCAGAACCATGACCCGGTATATTATGCTCTTGCCTTGCAAGAGCTTGGTCAATATCTGGGAAGGTGACTTCAGCCCGGAGAAATTGTACTCGCCCACCCTTATTCGCTGGCTAGCGCCAGATAGCCAACCCAATATGATGAACTCGCGATGATTGCGAACGAAGCCCTGCTCCTCCAGCCTCCGGGCGACTGTGTAAAAGGGTTCACCGCTGCTAACTAAAAAAATGTTCGCGCTAGGTGCTGGCCCCAGCTCCAGCCATGGTAAAAGAATATAAAAAAACAGCAGGCATGCCGTTGCTACTTCAACTCTCTTCATGACCGATGTTGCCAGACCATTGGCTATCCAGGTAGGATTGCAATATCAGCACCGCGGCCAGCTCGTCCCTTAGCTTCTTACGGCGGGAGCGAGAAAGGTCAGCTTCCAGCAGGATCTTCTCCGCCGCCACGGTGGAAAACCGCTCATCCCATAAAACAACCGGCAGGTTGGTCTCTTCCTTCATGGCTTCAACAAATTGTAATACCTTTTTAGCTTGGGGGCCCATCTCCCCTTTGAGCGCCAGGGGCAATCCCACCAGCACTCTTTGCGCCTCCAGCTCGGAAAATAACTTAACCAGCCGAGCCAAGTCAACGGCTAATCCCGCCCGCTTAACAGTAGTCACCCTTTGGGCGGTCATCCCCAGCCTGTCGCTTACCGCCACACCAATCGTCTTGGAACCAACATCCAAAGCCACGGTACGAATGGGCAAGGCCTAAAACCTACACCTCCCTTTCCACCACATAGTCTGCGATTCCTGCCAGGGCCGATCGCCAGCGGCCAGGTGGAAAATGGTTGATCTCGGCCTTGGCCTGCTCAGAGAACTCCCGGGCCCGGCTCAGGACGTATTGGACGCTGCCAAATTCAACCAGCCGGGATATAACATTGATCACCTCCGCGCGGGCAACCCTGCCATTGGTGAGCAGTTTTCGCACCCGGTCGGCCTCTTTTGCTGGAGCCTCGGCCAAGAAGTGAATCAAGGGCAGGGTGACCTTCCCTTCCCTTAAGTCGGTGCCGGCCTCCTTGCCGAACTTCTCGTTAAGGATTACGTAATCTAGGGCGTCATCCACCAGTTGAAAAGCGATTCCCAAATTATGACCATAAGACGCCAGGAATTGTTCCTCCCGGCCTGAAAGACCAGCCAAGATTGCCCCGGCTTGGCAGGCGGTCGACACCAGGCTGGCGGTTTTGTTCTCCACCACCTCCAGGTATTCCGATTCCTTGGTCCCGGCTTCGCCCGCTTGAATGAGTTGCATAACCTCCCCCTGAGCCATCTTCTCCGTGGTGTGACAGAAAAGCTCCAGGATCCGCTGGTCGCCATTAGCTACCAGGAGGGACAGGGAGCGGGCGAGAAAAAAATCGCCGATTAGAACGCTGGCCTGGTTTCCCCAGATGGAGTTGACCGAGGCCCTTCCCCGTCTCATCCCGGCGCCGTCCACCACATCATCATGGAGCAAAGTGGCTGTGTGGAGGAATTCCACGGTACAAGCCAGCGGTATGTGCTGGCAACCCTCGTACCCGCCCAGTTTGCAGGACAATAACAGCAACGAGGGGCGAAACCGCTTCCCCCCCGAAAGGAATATATATTCTCCCACCTCCGGGATGATATCTGTATGAGTCTTCAAGTAATCCTTGAGACCCTGCTCTACTAAGGCCAGGTCGTCCTTAATCTGCTCAAAAACCTGAGGGGGTTCACTATGCCCCATTTTGCCCACCAATCGCTTGTGCCAAGAAAAAAATTCCCATTAATCTTTGTAATTTTAGCTGACTGAGGGCCGATTGTCAAAATCTTTTTTCTTTTTCACCAGCTTGTTTTAAACTTGGCTGACCCTCCCGGGCAACCGGGCCGCGGACCTTTTGTGGGGGGACCCCTTTAAAAAGGGTTATCCCCGCACAGGGTTTTCCCCACAATAACACCCACGACCCCTGGGGCTTTCTCATTGACATTGGTCAAGCTCTTAGTTAAAGTTTGGCCAGGCTATCGGAGCAAAGATGGGGGGACGGGTTTGGGGTTATTTCAGGCGATTTTCTTGGGCCTGATTCAAGGGCTGACCGAATTTTTCCCCATTAGCTCCTCCGGGCATCTGGCCATTACCCAGTATTACTTGAAGGGGTTTAGACAACCGGGTCTCCTGTTTGACGTTGCTGTTCACCTGGGGACCCTCTTTGCCCTCACCGTTTACTTTCGACGGGAAATCTACGCCTTGCTCTTGTCCCTTAAGCCAGGGAACAACCAGAAGTCCTCCCCCAAGGGGGGTGTGAGGGACCAAGATGAAGTGCTATCCCTGTTTGGGGAGCAGCCTCGCCAATTTCTCCTCAAGCTGGTCCTAGCCAGCTTACCTACAGCAGTCATAGGCTACCTGTTGAGGAATCTGGCATTACAAGCCTTCCAATCCATAACCACGGTGGCCCTCTTTCTGGGGGTGACCGGCCTGGTGGTCTTCCTGGGGGCAAGAACAAAGAGGCGCAAGCGCGGGTTTGCCCTTCATCACGCTCTGATCATCGGCGCGGCCCAAGGATTGGCTGTGCTGCCCGGCCTTTCCCGCTCCGGGCTTACCATAGCTAGCGGGATGTTCTGTGGCCTGGAGGGCAGACTGGCAGCCCGTTTCTCTTTTCTCTTGGCCATCCCCGCCATTTTAGGCGCTGGCCTTATTGAGTTTAAGGCTATCTCCGCGCTCCCGCCCGGGGAGTACCCGGCTTATGCAGCGGGAATGGCCATGGCCGCGCTCAGCGGCTACGCGGCGATAAAGTTGGTGTTAGTTAGCGTAACTAGTAGGAATTTTGGCCTGTTCGGTGTATACTGTCTAATCGCGGGTAGCGGGATATATCTGAGCAGGTTGCTTACCGGGTAAGAGCAGCTAAGTGGTGGCGAAAGGCAAGAAAAGTCGGGAGATTCTGGCCCTAATTCTGTTCCTGGCAGGCTTATTTCTGGCTCTTGCTTTGGTCTCTTACCACCCCAACGATCTGCTCGCGCTTAAGCAGGGATTCAACCCGGAGCAATCCATTGTCAACCTCACCGGCAGGTCAGGGGCGGCTCTAAGTGAGTTGCTGTTTTGGGCCTTTGGCGCGGCGGCCTTTCTAGTTCCGCTGATATTCGTTTTCTATTCTTTCCGGCTGTTCTTGGAAAAGACATTTCGAATGAGCCTGATTGAACCTGTCGGGTTCATCTTCTTCACTGTTGCGGTGAGCGCGCTGCTAGCCTTGCACTTCTCTTATATCGATATCTTCGGCGTGGAGATCTCCGCCGGTGGCTTGGTCGGTATGCTGGCCTTCATCCTAAGAGACCTTTTCAGCGTCACAGGATCTTATTTAGTCCTGACGGCTGTACTGATAGTTTCGGCTACCCTGGCCGGATTCTTCTCTCTGGGAAGGTTTTTCTCTTTCCTAGGTCAGCTGCCGGCTTTCTCCGGCCGGGCCTTCAGCCGACCTCGGCCAGCCAAGGAGCGAGTTCACATACCCCGCCCGACCCCCAAACCACGAACCACGCCTGAGGTGAAGGTGTTGAGGCCGGAGCCCGCCCTACCTGCCAGGCGGCCAGCTGAAGCCAGCCAGGAGGAATTTCCCTTTGCCAGAGAGGGGCAAGCATTTAAGTTGCCAGCATTAGGGTTGCTGGATCCAATCCCCCAAGAAGAGGAGAAGCTGGACAAGGACCGGCTGCTTAAAGATTCCCAGTTGCTGGAAAAGAAGCTCGACGATTTCGGGGTGGAAGGGAAGGTGACCGAGGTGCGCCCCGGCCCGGTTATAACCATGTTCGAGTTTTCCCCGGCCCCCGGGGTGAAGATAAGTCGGATCGTTAATTTGGCTGATGACTTGGCTCTGGCCCTGAGGGCCCGTACCGTTAGGATCGTTGCCCCTATTCCGGGAAAGGCGGTGGTGGGTATTGAGATACCTAATCTGAACCGACGAAGAGTCTGCCTGCGAGAGATTCTGGCTTCCCCCCAGTTCATGGAGGACCCCTCACCTTTGATGCTGGCCCTGGGCAAGGATATATTCGGGCGGCCTTTTGTAGCCAGCATGGCCCATATGCCTCACTTATTAGTGGCCGGTTCCACCGGCGCGGGCAAGAGCATCTTCATAAACTCGGCCATCCTGAGCATTCTGTTTCAGGCCACCCCTGACGATGTCAAATTTATCCTTATCGACCCCAAGCGGCTGGAGCTATCCCCTTACAACGGCATACCCCATCTATTGCTTCCGGTGATAGTGGAACCCAAGAAAGCGGCCCTGGCGTTGAAGTGGGCGGTGGAGGAGATGGAGAGACGTTATCTCCTGCTCACTGATAGGGGGGCCAGAAACATTGAGAATTACAACCAAAAAATGCCTCATGAGGACAAATTGCCCTATATAGTGCTGGTTATCGATGAGCTGGCCGATTTGATGATGGCTGCTGGCCGGATGGTGGAAGGGCTGATAGCCCGGCTGGCCCAGATGGCCCGGGCCGCGGGTATTCACCTCATTGTAGCCACGCAAAGGCCTTCAGTGGACGTGCTTACCGGGCTGATAAAGGCGAACTTCCCGGCCCGGATATCGTTCCAGGTGCCCTCCAAGATCGACTCCAGAACCATTCTGGACGCCAGCGGCGCTGAGCACTTGCTGGGCAAAGGGGATATGCTATTTTTGCCTCCGGGCACGGATCACCTTACCAGGGTGCATGGCTGTTTTGTCTCCGAGCGGGAGGCAAGAAGCGTCATCCAATATCTGAAAGAGCAGGGCAAACCGACCTATCAGCATATGCTGTCGCCAGAAACGCCTCCGGAGGATGGTATGGAGGCCAGCGAGGTCGACGAAAAATATGATGAATCCGTGGCCCTGGTGATGGAGACCGGGCAAGTCTCCATATCCATGATCCAGCGCCGGTTGAGGATTGGGTTTAATCGCGCCGCCCGGATAATAGAAAAGATGGAGGAGGAGGGTCTGGTCAGCAAGCCCGAGCCCGGAAAACCCCGAGAGATCCTGAGGCACAAGCTAGCGAGATGAAGCTACCGATCCGGCTGGTCAACCTTATTATATTCCTGTCACTGGCTACCGTCCCGCCTTTTTTGGCCTGGGCAGAGGAGTTGGAGAATATCATAAACAGCGTCCAGGCCCAGTACAGCCGGATAAACGACTTTTCCACCGAGTTTGAGCAATACTCCAGGTTAAAGGCCCTGGGCCGGACCAAGGTCACCCGGGGCAAGGCCTTCTTCAAAAAACCGGGGATGATGCGCTGGGATTACCAAGGCGATGCCGGACAAAAGATCATCTCCGATGGCTACACTTTGTGGCTCTATTTCCCCGAGGATAATCAGGTGCAGGTCGGTCGGTTTTCCAGGGTTTGGGCCGGCAGGACGCTCACTGCCTTTCTGACCGGGATGGGGGACCTTCGCCGGGATTTTGAGCCATCCTTCGCTGCTGAAAAGAAGACAGATGCCGAGGGCAATTACCTCCTCCTGCTTAAGCCAAAGGAGGCCCTGGGCCAGTTGGACAAGCTGGTGGTAGCTGTGGACAGACAACGCTACTTATTGGTGAGCATCTCCTTCACTGACCGGTTAGGCAACCTTACCCAGATAAGATTCAAGAATATTCGCATAAACCAGGGCCTCAAGAACTCCTTGTTTACATTCACTATCCCGCCAGACGTGGATGTTATAAAGATTTCTCCCCCCGAATAAAGCCGGCCAAAAAAGAGTTGCCCGCTCCTTTTGAGTGAGCTTATAATCTGTAAGAAAGGGAGTAAAAAACCGCACCGAGGAAAACCGTGGACAAAGGAAAGGTATCGGTAATAAGCTTGGGATGTCCCAAGAACGAGGTTGACTCCGAGGTTATGCTGGGTAGCCTCAAGAACGAGGGATATCGGCTAACTACCGACCTTTCCCGAACGGAAACAACCATCGTCAATACCTGCGCTTTCACCCAAGAAGCCAAGGAGGAGTCGATAAGGACGGTGCTGAATGTGGCCCAGCTTAAGCGGGCCGGTGGGCTGAAACGTCTGGTAATGGTCGGCTGCCTGCCCCAACGCTACCAGGAGGAACTTCGGTCTTGCCTTCCCGAGGTGGACCTATTCGTGGGAGTAAACCAGTTCGCCATCCTGGGCAGCTTGTTAAAGCAAGGGTTACGGGGCTGTTTTTTCGCTACCGGCGAGTCCGGGCTTAAGGCCGGTGGGTTACGAGTCAGGAGCAACCAACTGCCCTACGCATATGTGAAGATAGCGGAGGGATGCTCAAGCGCCTGTTCCTTTTGTGCCATTCCTGGCATCCGGGGGCCAGCTCGCTCACGTCCGGAGACAGCCATAATTGCCGAGGCGGAGAAGTTGGCCGACCAGGGAATTAAGGAAATTATCTTGGTGGCTCAAGAGCTGACTTGCTGGGGCCGGGACCTGGGCGGGGATTACAATCTGAGCCGTCTAATCAAGGGGATAACCCGGCTGGAGGGTATTAGTTGGATCAGGCTGTTGTATCTGCATCCGCAGGGGCTGGATGAGGAATTGGTGGATACAATTGCCGGCGAGGAGAAGATAGTCAAATACCTCGACCTCCCTCTTCAGCACGTAGAGCCCGACATCCTGAAGATGATGAATCGAGGCGGAAATTATCACGACTTGCTTTCCCTGTGCTGCTACTTAAGGGAGCGCATAGCTGGGGTAGTCTTGAGGACGGCCTTCATCGTTGGTTTTCCCGGCGAGAAAGAGTCCCATTTCCAAAGGCTAGTTGAGTTCGTAAGCGAGGCCCGGTTTGATGCCTTGGGTGTGTTCAAGTACTCCCGGGAAGAGGGCACCGAAGCTTACCGCCTTCCCGGGCAGCTGTCTGAGGGCATCAAAGAGCGTCGCTGGCGTGCCCTGATGGCCGTCCAGCGGGAGATATCCTGGGAAAAAAACCGGGGTCGGGTGGGGAAAATTGAACCGGTATTGATTGATAGCGCCACCTCAAGACCCGGCCATTATCTGGGAAGGCTGAAAGGCCAAGCGCCGCAGATAGATTCCCTGGTGCGGCTAGAAGGTTCGGGGCTTAAGCCGGGTGAAATTATTCCGGCAGTTATCCAAGCTGCCGGCCCTTACCATCTAAGCGCCCGGGCAGTAACTGAAAAAAAATCTTGACAAAGAAAAAAGTTAGTGTAAATTAACCTCTTCTGAGATTAGTTCGCGAGTTTAATAGTCAAGGAGGTGAAGAGATATGGTAACCAAGGCCAAAAGGGTGGAAAAACCTGCCCGCGGCTATAAGGTTATAAAAAAGAAATTATTGCAGACGAAAGAGGAGTTACTTACCGACATCTCCTCCAGCATTAAGACGGAAAGCAACGTGTTAAGGTCTGACATCGGTGACCTGTACGACCTGGCCAGCCGGGAAAGGGAGCGAGAACTAAGCCTATTGCTAGGTGAAAAAGATAGGAATAAGCTGGCCCAGATCGACCTGGCCTTGCATCGCATTGAAGACGGCTCCTACGGTGTTTGCGAGTCGTGCGGGGAGAAGATCGCCAAGGCTCGTCTGTTGGCCCTGCCCTTTACTCAACTATGCATCGCTTGCAAGGCGGCGGAGGAGAAGACGGTCGCGCTGGAGAGTAAATACGAGGAGGAAGGGGGTAGCTACCGAGACTCGGTATTCACTGAAGAAGACGAATCCTGAAGCAGGGCATGAGCAATTACGGGCAGGTCTTTCTCCTCTACGCACCGGGTATCTATAAGCAGTTGGCCCTCCTGGACCCGGGCCAGGATGGCCGGCTGGTGGCCTCTTAGTCGTTCCTCTAACTTGACCGCGTTGACCAGGCGGGAGCGAACCGCCACCACCTTGGTAGGAAGCTCCTCCACCGGAAGCGCGCCACCCCCCACCTGCGAGAATTGATCCCTGATCTCCACGCTGATATCCTGCCCGCCTCCCTTTGTCAGAAGGCGTAACAGCTTCCTGGACTTCCTCTCTATCTCTTTAAGAGGCATGGCCAAAAACCGCAAGCTGGGAATTGTGCTTACCGGGTCCGCCTCCAAGTAAAGCCTCAAGGTGGCTTCCAGGCCAGCCAAGGTAATCTTATCAATCCTCAAGACGCGATTCAGGGGATTCTTCTTAGCCTGGGCCACGTATTCCTTTAAGCCCAGGATGACCCCGGCCTGAGGTCCACCCAAGAGCTTATCCCCGCTGAAGGTAACCAGAGATGTCCCGGCCTTCACCGCCGGCCCAACCGCTGGCTCCTTAACCAGCCCAAGCCGGTCCAGATCGATGAGGCAGCCACTGCCCAGGTCATACATGACCGGCAGGGAATATTTTTCCCCCAGCTTAACCAGTTCCTCGATCTCCACCTCTTCGGTGAAACCGACCAACTTGAAGTTGCTGGTATGAACCTTGAGCAAGAGGGCGGTTTCGCTGCTGATGGCACCTTCGTAATCAGAGAGATAGGTGCGATTGGTGGTGCCTACTTCCACCAGTATGGCGCCACTTTTCTCCATGACCTCAGGCAGACGAAACCAACCGCCGATCTCCACCAGCTCCCCCCGGGAGACAATGACCTGACGGCCAGCCGCGATGCCGTTAATGGCCAGAAACACGGCCGCGGCGTTGTTGTTCACCACCAAGGCTGACTCAGCGCCGGTGAGCTGGCAGAGGAGCCCCTCTACATGAGCGTACCTCTCCCCCCGGCTTCCCTTATCCAAATCCAGCTCCAGATTGCAATAAGAGGCGGCCACGGCGGCGATATTGGCGACGGCTTCGGCGGCCAGGGGTGAGCGGCCCAGATTGGTGTGTAAGATAACGCCGGTGGCGTTTATCACCCTTCTCAGGCTGGGCCTTTTAAGCTCAACTAACTTGTCTTCGATACGGCCGGCCAACAAAGGAAAGTCAGGCTTATAAGGGCCGGAAAAATCGTCTCCCAGGATTTTTCCCCGCTCTTCAGCTATAACTGCCCTGATCGCCTTCACTAACAGCGGGCCGTGACTCCTCTCCCTGAGACTGGAAAGGCAGGCGTGATTGAGCACCTCGTTTACCGCCGGTAGCT
>JAZFTZ010000144.1:0-2373 GCA_036446955.1 Thermodesulfobacteriota bacterium | reverse complement strand
GAGGAGGCCGTCGTCCTTAGCTGGGAATGTCTTACCAAGGAACTGGGCATCCCCCAAGATAGACTTTGGGTGACGGTGTACAAGGAGGATGACGAGGCATTCCAGCTATGGCACAAGCTGATCTCCCTTCCCAGCCAGCGGATTGTCAAGATGGGAAAGGAGGACAACTTTTGGGCCATGGGGGAGAGCGGTCCTTGCGGTCCCTGTTCGGAGATCGTAGTTGATTTGGGCCCATCGGTAGGTTGCCGGAGGCCTGGCTGTCGGGTGGGTTGTGACTGCAACCGCTTTCTGGAGCTATGGAACCTGGTATTCATGCAGTACAACCGGGATGAAAATGGCCAGCTGACCGATCTGCCCCGACCCAGCATCGATACCGGCATGGGCCTGGAGAGGTTGGCCGCCGTCCTTCAGGGCGTTAACAGTAACTACCGGACCGACCTGTTTATTCCCCTTTTAGAATTGGTTGAGGATATCTCGGGCAAGGAGTACGGCGTCAATGAGTCCTGGGACGTCTCCATGCAGGTAATTGCTGATCACTCTCGGGCATTAGCCTTCCTCATTGCCGAAGGGTTATTACCGGAGAATGAAGGTCGGGGCTACGTGTTACGCCGCATCTTGCGCCGGGCCAGCCGGCATGGCCGCCAGTTAGACATCCGGGAACCTTTCCTTTACCGCACTGCTTTGGCCGTGGTTGACCTGATGAGCTCGGCTTACAGCGAACTCAAGGCCCGGCCCGATCATCTGGCCTGGGTTATTCAAGGCGAAGAAGAACGGTTCAGCCTTACTTTGGATCAGGGATTAAGGCTGCTGGCCGATGAGATAAGAAAACTCAAATCGGCCGGGGCTAGCGTGATCCCGGGGGAGATTATCTTCAAGCTTTATGATACCTTCGGTTTCCCCACCGACCTTACCCAGGATGTGGCCCGGGAGGAGGGAATGGAGCTGGACCTGGCCGGCTTCGACGCGGCTATGGGGGTGCAGAAGGAGCGGGCCCGGCGGAAAGACTTCCACGTCACTCCGGGAGCTGGTTCACTTGGCATTATCGGCCACCCGCCGGTCGTTTTTGTCGGCCATCACCAGACCAGCGCTGAAAGTGAGGTGGTGAAAATAATCAGCCAGGGGCGCGAGGAGGTGGCGGTGGCGGCTACGCCTGAGGAGGTGTATATCATCACCGACTCCACCCCGTTCTATGGCGAGGCGGGCGGCCAAGTGGGGGATGTAGGCGTTATCGAGGGCCGGGATTCCCAGGGCGAAGTTGTCGATACCATTCGACCCTATGGGGAAGTGATCGCCCATCAGGTTCGGATGAAAAAAGGGGCTATCCGGCTGGGAGACAAAGTTGCCCTTAAGGTGGATGAAGCAAAAAGAAGGGCCACCGCTGCCAACCACACCGCCACCCATCTGCTTCATACCGCGTTACGCCGCGTCTTGGGCACCCATGTCAAGCAGTCCGGCTCCCTGGTGGCGCGGGATAGGCTCCGGTTCGACTTCTCCCACTATACCCGGCTGAACGAGACCGAGATCAGGTTGATCGAGGATTTGGTTAATGAGATGATCTGGGAAAATGTTCCCTTGGTCACCGAGGTCCTGTCCTTTGAGGAAGCCCTGAAAACGGGGGCGCTGGCGTTTTTTGGGGAGAAGTACGGGGAAAAGGTCAGGGTGGTAAGGATAGGAGATTATTCCCAGGAGTTGTGTGGCGGCATCCATTGCCAGCGTACCGGGGATGTTGCTCTGTTCAAGATTGTAAGCGAGGGCGCGGTGTCAGCCGGCGTGAGGCGTCTGGAGGCCTTGACCGGCCCGGGTGCCCTGGCTTATGCGCGAAATCTGGAGGGTGGGATAAAAGAGCTGGCCGATTTGCTGAGGAGCACCGCTGATCCAGACGGAGTCAAGGCCAAGGTACGCGGGTTACTGGACAGGAACGCCTCGTTGGAAAAGGAAATAGCCAGGCTGAGCAACCTGATCGCAGCTCAAGAAGTTGACAGGTTGCTGGCGGGGGTTAGGGAAGTAGGCGGGGTCAAGCTGCTGACCGCCCGGGTCGTGGCCAAGGACTTCAAGGAACTGAGACAGTACGGGGATAAGATCAAGGAACGACTTAAGTCAGGTGTGTTGCTTTTGGGTACGGAGGTCAATGGCCAGGCATTACTGCTAGCTATGGTGACCAAGGATTTGGCTTCAAGGTTGGATGCCTCCCGCCTAGTCCAGTCGGCTGCCGCCGAGATGGGAGGAAGTGGCGGCGGGCGTCGAGAGATGGCCCAGGCTGGCGGTGGGCGCCCGGGAAAAATCTCCGCAGCCTTTAGCAAGGTCATAGAGATACTGGGTGGCCATAGTGATGGCAGTTGAAAACAGAGCCGATTTGTTGCGCCAACTACCGGC
>JAZFTZ010000143.1:0-4049 GCA_036446955.1 Thermodesulfobacteriota bacterium | reverse complement strand
ACCTATGTTTGACAATAGGACAAAAAATCTGTGCTGGTATGGATTGAGGGAGTTGGTCGGCTAATTATTGATGAGGTTAAAAGATATTGACAAATAATGAGGAAGGTTGCACACTTTAGTCAACAATGACTCCGGTCATTATCTCTTAATCTGAGGAAAGCATTGAAGAGAGTTTTAACGTCGGACTCTCCTCGCTCCTTGACACGCTGGGAACGAAGAAAGATTGAGACCAAGGAGAAGCTTTTCCGCGCGGCATTGGGTTTATTCAAGGAGAAAGGGTTCGATGGCACCTCGGTGGAGGAGATCACCGAGAGGGCGGATGTGGCCAAGGGGACGTTCTTCAATTATTTTCCTCGCAAGGAGGCCTTGTTGGCCTTTTTGGGTGAGAAGAGGATGGAGGCCATACTTCGGAGCATTGACGACCGGTTGGATGGAGACCTGGGAGTAAAGGATAGTTTGCGGTTGATTTTTGATACCTTAGCCTCTGAGAATGAAAAGGACAAAGCTTCGGTTCAGTTCGTGTTGATCGAGTCGGTAAGAAGGGGAGGCATCGAAGAAGTTGACCGGGGAAGAGGGGATTTGTACCTTATCTTCCAGCATCTTATTACCCGGGGACAGGCCAAAGGGGAGGTGGAAGCTTCAGTTTCGGCCCGCAAGGCGGCCGAGATCCTGGTGGCCATCTATTTCCATTCCTTGCTTGCTTGGCTTAAGGCCGAAGCCGGTTATTCCCTGCGGGAGGATTTACAGGAGAAGCTGGAGATAGTAAGCAAGGCTTTGATCTTATCAAGGGGAAACCAAAGTTGTTGACATTGAAGAACAGCTTTTACGTTAGCCGGGGGATTGAGTCGGTTTGGAGTTTTTTGAACCGGGTGGAAGACCTGGCTTTTTGCATGCCCACCTGCAAGAAGTTAAACGTTGTGGATGAGAGGACGGTAGACATCGTGCTCAGGGTAACCCTGGGCCGGCTGCCGATTGAGAGTGAAGCTCGCTTCACCATCACCGATACCCTGCCACCTAAGAAGCTTACTGTCCGGGGCCAGGTCTTCATGGGCCGCTCCATGGGCGCGGTCTGGAGAATGGTGGACCGGAAAGCGGAAGCGGAGGTGCTCATTGAGTTGGAATTGGAGGAGGTTTCCCAGAATCAGACCGTGATTCATTATCTTATTGAAATTAAGGCCGAAGGTCGATTAAGAAGGATATACGATTCAGTGATCAAGGCCAAAGGCGCGGAAATAGAGAGGACCTTTGTAAACAATGTCAATTCCCGTATACCCTAAGCATGGAACGGTTAGCACATGAAGGAATACGACGTTATAGTTATAGGTGGGGGCCATAACAGCCTGATAGTGGCCGGCTGCCTGGCCAAGATAGGTCTAAAGGTGGCCCTGTTCGAAAGAAGACATGAGTTCGGGGGAGGGCTGTGCAGCGAGGAGGTGACTATCCCGGGCTTCTATCACAACTTACATTCTACCTTCCACGTGTTTCGGCAGGACTTGCCGGTCTATCGGTTCTTGGAGCTGGATAAGTATATCCGCTACATTCGCCCCCCTATCCAGCAAGGTTATGCTTACAGTGATGGCACCTGTTTGGTGTTTTATACTGATTTGGATAAAACCTGTGCCTCCATTGCCAGGTTTTCCAAAAAGGACGCTGATACCTACCGGGACCTGGTCAGCCGGTTTAGGGGTATAGCCACCAAGGAGCTCTATTCTGCTCCCCTGCCTCCGGATCAACGAGATGCCTTATATACTGGTACTGAGGCAGGAAGGGAATATCTTGCCTTTGGAAAGAAGAGCCCCAGAGAGCTGGTCGACAGCCTTTTCCTGGATGATCGCATTCGCGCGTTCATGTTGTTTAACATGTGCATCTATGGGTTGACCGACGATTATCCCCAGACCGGCACCTACTTAATAAGGTCGATAACCTCGGCCTTCCATATGCAGATCGTCCAGGGTGGTTCCCACCAACTGGCCCACGCTTTTACCAACGCGGTGCTTGATGCCGGCGGGATGGTCTTCGAGAACTGCCAGGTGGAAAGAATAATCGTTAACGGGGGCGAGGCCACCGGGGTCGAGCTGGCACCTGGCTCTTCCTATCCCCAGCGGGTGATAACGGCAAGAAAGGCGATAGTGGCCGGCATCGACCACGTCCAGACCTTCTTAACGCTTGTCGGCGAGGAGCAGCTGGCATCGTCTCTGGTGGAAAAGATTAAAGGCTGGAAATTGGAGGAGTGGGCCCTTCTTGGGATACATCTGGCATTGAATGAACCAGCCAGATATAAGGCCGCCCGTTTCAACCCTGATATTGACCAGGCATTGATGTGGAGCTTTGGCTACGACCATCCTGACGACCTGGCCGAACACTGGCGGGAGATTAGAGCTGGCGAGCTTCCCAGCCGGCCTGGGGGAAATTGTACCTGTCTTACCCGGTTTGACCCTTCCCAGGCACCGCCGGGTAAGCACACCGGAATATTTTGGCAATTTTCCCCTTTCGATTTGAAAGATGGCGGTTCTGCTAAATGGGACGAGGTAAAGTACGATTACCTGGAGAGCTGTTTAGACCGGTGGCGGGAATATGCGCCCAACCTGAACGAGAAAAATATCTTGGCCAAGGCCGCCTATTCCCCTCTGGATATCACCCGGAAGAACATAAGTATGAGGATGGGCGGAGCCCACCACGGCCGGTACAGTTATGACCAACTGGGGTACTTTCGGCCCTGTGAGGAACTATCTCAATATCGCACGCCGATAAAGAACCTCTATATAACTGGTTCCAGTACTCATCCGGGAGGGGCCATAACCGGTGCGCCTGGTTACAACTGCCTGAACATAATGGCCGGGGATCTGGGTCTGAAGAAGGTTTGGGAGGAGACCCCAACCGAGGCGTGACGGGCAGGCAAAATAAATTTTCCCCAGGCTTCTCCCCCGGTTATATTAAGCAGGATAAACTTATTTCACCAAGAGAGGGGGGCGGGGTAACGGTGAGATTGGAAGAGAGGGTAGCTATCGTTACCGGCGGGGCACGAGGTTTAGGAAGGGCTTATTCCTTGGGCCTGGCCGGCGAAGGAGCCCGGGTGGTAGTGGCGGATATTGATCTTGCCGGGGCTCAGGCGGTTGTTAACGAGATAGAGGCGGAGGGAGGCCAGGGGCTGGCGTTGGAGACAGATGTGGCTCAGAAGGAGAGCAGCCTGGAGATGGCCCGGCGAGCGGGGGAAAAGTTCGGTCGGATAGACATCTTGATAAACAACGCTGCCCTTTATGCCAGGCTTTCCGCGCTGCCGTTTGATAAGACCAGCGTTGAGGAATGGGACCAGGTTATGGCGGTCAACTTAAGAGGCATGTTTTTGTGTTGCCAAGCCGTGTTTCCCTGGATGAAACGCGCGGGCCGGGGCAAGATCATAAACATCAGCTCCGGTACCATTTGGATAGGGGGCAACTGCCGGATTCATTACACCACTTCCAAGGCTGGTGTGATAGGATTTACCAGGTCTCTGGCCCGGGAGTTGGGCCGGTTAAATATCTGCGTCAACTGCGTAACCCCGGGTCTGACCGATACTGAAGCCGCCCGAATGGTTCAACCGCAAGCGGTTCAGGATGAGGTGGCCAAACTTCGCTGCTTCAAACGTCGGGAGGTACCCCAGGATATGGTTGGGACCATCATATTCCTTTGCAGCGATGAGAGCGACTTTATCACCGGTCAGACGGTAAATGTCGATGGCGGCATGAGCATGCATTGAGGAGGGCAAGATAGATGCTTCCTGGCAAGGCCTTGATAATCGACCTTTCGTCGGGGAAGTCTAGAATAGAGGAGATTTCTTCAGATACCTTGCAGCACTACCTGGGCGGCAGGGGACTGGCAGCTCGCCTTATGTGGGATTGGGCCAAGCCCCCCCTTAACCCTTTAGGGCCTGAAAACCGACTTATTTTTAGCGTAGGCCCGATTCAAGGCACAGGCATCACTTATGAAACCAAGACTATCGTTAGTACGGTATCGCCTTTGACCGATTTATATCTGTTCTCCGTTTCTGGTGGTCAGGTAGGCCCTACCCT
>JAZFTZ010000142.1:0-9369 GCA_036446955.1 Thermodesulfobacteriota bacterium | reverse complement strand
GGGGAAAACCTTGAGTCTTTCCAGGGGGACGGGGTCGTGGGCCCCTCCCCCTGGACCCCCTAGCCCCGAGCTAGTCTATTTGGATTGGCGCTACCGCGCCAATCCAAATATCACCTAAAGTTTGGGAAGGGAGTGTGGGGGAGAACCCTTTACAAAGGGTTTCCCCTACAAATAGCGCCTGACCCTCCTCCTGGGAGTGTCACCTAGGTCTGATAACAATATGCCCGGACTTATTTTATAGTTGTTTTTTGACCGCTCAATTTGCTAAATATACTCATAGTAGGGTTCTAAAAGTTTAGTTTATTTCCCCTTGCAATGTGCCTGTTCGTCGGCTATTATTAGCTGTTGCATAACGGAGGTACGAATGAGCAAGATAAGAGTGGCTATCGCCGGGGTAGGTAATTGTGCCAGCAGCCTGGTTCAAGGAATCGAATACTATAGAAATAGCCGCCACCGCTTGGCTATAGGACTCATCAACTACGAGTTAGCCGGATACAAACCAGGAGATATTGAGGTGGTGGCCGCTTTCGACATCGATGCTCGTAAGGTGGGCCAGAAACTTCACCACGCCATCTTTGCCCCACCCAACTGCACTGAGCGCATCTGTGCCAAGGTCAGCAAAAGCAATGTGACAGTGGAGATGGGACCGGTTTTGGACGGGGTTTCCAGCCATATGAAGGATTATCCTGAGGACCGGACCTTTGTAGTGGCCAACAGGAAGTCGGCTCCAGTGGAGAGAATCCTGGCAGACAGTGGAGCAGATGTCCTGCTTAACTATCTTCCAGTGGGCTCGGAGCGGGCGACCAAGTTTTACACCCGCGCTTGCCTGAATACCGGGGTGAGCCTGATTAATTGCATACCGGTTTTCATCGCCTCTGACACGGAATGGGGCCAGAGGTTCAAGGAGAAGAGGATCCCGGTGGTGGGAGACGACATCAAGAGTCAGCTGGGCGCCACCATACTACATCGGATGCTGGTGAGGTTGTGTGAAGACCGGGGAATAAAGATTGACCGGACATATCAACTGAATTTTGGCGGAAACACCGACTTCTTAAACATGTTGAACCGGGACCGGCTCCGTTCTAAAAAAATAAGCAAGACGGAAGCAGTGGAGTCCCAGTTCAAGGAACCTCCAGGAGCGGATAATATTCACATCGGGCCCTCTGACTATGTACCCTGGCAAAAGGACAATAAAGTTTGTTTCATTCGTATCGAAGGTCGGGGCTTTGCTGAGGTGCCTTTAAACGTGGAGATGAGGCTGTCGGTGGAGGATTCCCCCAACAGCGCGGGAATTGTCATCGATGCCATTCGCTTAATCAAGATCGCCCGGGACAGAAAACTGGCCGGGCCGTTGGTAGCGGTTTCCTCTTACGCTATGAAACATCCCCCCCAGCAAATAGATGACCGGATAGCTAGAGCCATGATCATGGAGTTTGTCAAAGGGGACTAGTACCTTCTCCAACCCCTTAGCTTGGCTAGCTTTTTCCTTTGTTCAGGGGTGAGGATATCCCTGGCCCGGGCAAGAGCGTGCAGGCGGGTCAAAAGGGCCTGTGTCCTAATTCTGCTGATTTGCCTTATCTTCTCCTCGGCTCGGGGAACGTTCCAGGTTTCCTCAGCCAGCAGATCCTTGAGTTCCAGCCTGGCTATCTTAATGTTGGCATGTCGCCGGATGGCCTGCTTGGCGTGCTCGCTTCTAAGCGCCCTTAACCTGGAGACTTGGTCATTGCTAAGCCCCAGTTGGGCTTTAAATCTAAGGAAAAAGCCCGGGCGCATCATCCCGCCCCGCCCTCGGTGATGACCCATCCTATGTGGGCCTATGCCCGGCCCCATGTGCCCCAGAGCTCCCGGGCCGGTCGGTGCAGACATCATTGGCCCCATCGGTGCCATCTCTCGGGAAGGCATCCCTTGAGACATCATTCCCGGCTGGGCCAGGGCTGCCTGCCCAATAAACATTAACGTGAGAACGCTGACTAACAGGGTTATAGCTCTAACCATTTCTCCCTCCTTGATGGGGTTTCTTTGCTAGCTTAGACGCCGGCAATGTTTGAAAGGTTCAATGGCTGATCTGGTAATATTGACCTCTTTCACGGGGTGGAAGAGGTCTTCTTGGCAAACATCTTAAAAATGTCTAAAGGGAGAGGTACGATCACGACCGAGCTTTTTTCTGAGGAGACCATAGTTAGGGTCTGGAGAAAGCGCAGGTGCAGGGTCATGGGATTTTTTTCCATTATGGTGGCTGCTTCGGCCAGCTTGTTAGCTGCCTGGGCTTCACCTTCCGCGCTTATTACCTTTGACCGGCGTTCCCTTTCCGCTTCCGCCTGCCTGGCTATAACTCGCTTAAAATCGCTGGGCAGGTCTATGTCCTTGGTTTCCACCAGGGATACCTTAATCCCCCAGGGGTCGGTCTGTTTGTCAATGATGTCCTGCAACTTCCGATTGATATCTTCCCGGCGGGACAATATTTCGTCCAGCTCCGCTTGGCCGCATACGCTTCTCAAGACCGTCTGCGCCAACTGAGAGGTAGCATATAGGTAGTTCTCCACCTCCACTACCGCCATGCTGGGATCCATGATTCGGAAATAGATAACTGCATTAACCTTCATCGAAACATTATCCCGGGTAATCACATCCTGGGGTGGCACATCCATGGCCACCAGCCGCAGACTAACCCTGACCATCCGGTCCACGAAAGGAATGAGGAAAATCACCCCCGGTCCTTTGTGTGCTATGAGCCGGCCCAGACGAAAGACGACCCCCCGTTCATACTCCTTCAATATCTTTACCGACATAGGAAGAAGGATGACCGCCAGGATTATGATGACGGCACCAGCAATCATTTTTCACCTCCCGGGTAAGAAATAAGTTTTACTTCTCGGGTTTAGGCCAAGGAACGACTAATAATACTACAAACCCTTGGCCTTTACAACAATTCGACGAGGGAGGGTGAAATCACAGGCTATCTTTTAGCTGGGGTGGGGCCGAGACCATTTTGCCGCTAGGCAAAGAGTTATGCATCAAACCTTCGTCTCTTACCAGGAACAGCACTCCTTTTTGCATCCAGGCGATTGCCACAGTGGTTTCCAAGGTCAGGTCAAAAACTTCCGCGTAATCTATATCTTCTAAACTGGTTGGATCAGAATACACCACCAGCAGCATGTTGTTTTCCAGAAAGAGCAGTAACGGAGGTATACCCTCTGGTTTGTCAGGCACATCCCTAGGGACAGTGACAATGGCACCCAAGAAAGTGTCGACTGATTTTACTTCCTCAGCATAGCTCGGGCTCAGCAGAGCCAGGCTGAGGCTGAAAACCAAGGCGACCCAAAGGTAACGTCTCACGGTAAATCACATCCTTTCTGTTATCAGGCCGACCGTCTGTTGAGCCCGTTTCTTCCTCACCGGGTAACCCTCCGCGGGAATGCTTTCTATGTATATCATCAATATATTAACAATATTCCCAAATTTTTTATCGCCCGTTTACCAGCCCCTGATTAACTTTGGCCAAGCCATTAAGCAGGGTCCTCTTTTCCTGACCATCAAGGACAGCGGTTACCCGGTTGATCTTATCGCAGTGCAGGGGTACAACTCTTCTCAGCATCCCCAGGCCTTTTTCAGTGATCATTGCTAACTTGGCCCGCCGGTCGTGGGGCTGGCTATTCCTGGTAAGCATACCGTTGCGCTCCAGCCTGTCAATCAATCCGGTAACATCGGCTCTGGTTACCAACATCTTCCTCCCTATCTCGCTCAAAACCATGCCTTCGTTTTCCCTTTTGGCCAGAAGGACCAAGATATTAAATTGAGGCTCGGTTAACCCGAATCTGGCGAACAACCTGTTAAAGTCCTTGACAATCGCGTTATAGGTCCTGAAGATAGCAACCAGAGTCTCCTCTCCCAAGCAGTCACAAAGCAGATTTGCCTCTCCAAATGATTCGAACCTAACCATCGCCCGTCCTTATATCCCTGTATTGTTAATATACTAACAATTATACTCCCATGTCAACCTGTTTTTTACCACTGTCTTGACATGACGCCAGTTCTGGTCTCCGCTGGGTGGGCCAGGATGCGGCCGAACAGCTGGGATCTAGTTGGCATCTCCCAGTATCGGCTTCAGTTCCTTTTCCCATTTTTTCCAGGTTCTCTCTCTGACCTCCTGGCTCACCTCGACTACCTTGGGGAAATCGGCCATCCATTCATAGGGCCGGCAGGCGTCGATAATGGCCCGAGAGTTATGTCCCCATTCTTCTCTGGGAATGGCGGTATCCAGGGAAGTGCTCCAGCACCTTCTGAATATTTCGATGGACCTTTCCGGGTCCGACCTGGTTGCCAGTGCCCAGAGCAGATCGGTGCTGTTAGACGGGTCGATGTCTTCATCAACAACAATCACATACCTGCCATGGCGGGCGCCGGCGGAGCAGCTGGTGGCCAGCAGCGCCGCCTGGCGGGCATGGCCGGGATACCTCTGTTTTATGGAAACAATTATGATCAAGTGCCCTCCGGCGGCCTCATTGCACCAGACCCCCCGCACATCGGGAACACCGGCCTTTTCCAACTCTTCCCAGATGGCGGCAGGTCCCAGAAAGGTATTGAACATCTGGCTTCCCCTTACCGGCGGGGCGCCCATGATTATGGGGTTATTTCTGTACATGACCGACTTAACCTTTATGACTGGCTCTGGCCGGGCGGAGGAGCCATAATATCCGGTCCACTCTCCAAAAGGGCCCTCGGTCCTGGTCTCCCCGGGCAATGATTCCCCCTCGACGACCAACTCGGCATCCGCGGGTATGGGTAAGCCGGTAAATTCTCCCAGGATAACCTTGACTGGTTCTTTTCTTAGCGCGCCTACGAATTCGTACTCGGAGAAGCCCCAGGGCAACTTAGAGGTGCCAGCCAATAGATACAGGGGATGATGGCCAAAGGATATAGCCACCTTACACGGCTGGCCCCGACTGAAATACTTCTCCCGGTGAATCCGGCCATGTTGCCCGGGGGATATCCAGAAGCCCAGGTTCTTTTCGTCGTGGATTTGCACCCTGTAGGTGCCCAGGTTGACCCATCCCTCGTCCGGGTCCCGGGTAATGGTAACGCTGCCTGTCCCTATATATCGCCCCCCATCCAGCTCGTGCCACTTGGGCGTGGGAAATTTCAACATGTTGACCTCCTTTCCCACATCCACATTTTCCAGGACCGGGCCATCCTTGACCACCTCCGGCTTTAGCGGGACCAGCTCTTTCGATCTTTCTCTCCACAGACGCACAAATTCCATGGGCTTTAAATCCGTGGGCAGGCCCAGGGTGAAAGCCAGCCTTTTTAATGAGTCTAAAGCATTGGCCAGCACCCGGTAGCCGGCAGGATATCCCTCTATCTGGTCAAAGAGGACGGCCGGTATGCTTCTAGGAAATACCTCCCGGGCTTTGAACTGAAAAAACTTGGTGATGGCGCCGACCTCCAGGTCCCAATGGGCTCCTTTGAATAGCTTCACCGGCTCCATTTCATCCAAAGCCTCAAGCCAAGTGCGCAGGTCTTGCTGACTCATGTTTCCTCCTCGTTCGATAATGAAGAGTCTGGGGCAATTCTCAATCATCCTTGCCCGGTGTAAAGTCCACCAAGCAAGTCGGATTGATATGCGGCCCGGGTAAAATTTGCCTTACTTTTATCAGAGCAGGAACAAACATTAGCTGATAATTGTGATACTGTCCATATTTTTTCTCATTTACCAGCCGTTTGCTTATAATATCTTTGGGGGGCTAGCAGGAGGTTGGACTTTGGCTGCTTACTTGGTAACCGGCGGCGCGGGGTTTCTAGGCTCTTGGGTGGTGGAGGCTCTTGTCGAAGCGGGACACCGGGTCCGGGTTCTGGATGACCTTTCTACCGGCAAACGGCAAAATCTTGAACAGGTGGAGGGTGGCATTGAGCTTATAGTTGGAGATATCAGGGGTCTTGCCCTGGTAAGCGAGGCGATAACAGGTATTGAATACATAATTCACTTGGCAGCTATTCCCTCAGTGACTCAGTCTATCCACGACCCCTTGTCCACCAACGAAGTCAATGTTCAAGGCACGCTCAATTTGCTTCAGGCAGCCAGGGAAGCCAGGGTGAAGAGGCTGGTTTTTGCCTCTTCCTCTTCCATATATGGCAACCAGCCGCAGCTGCCTCAGCACGAGGATATGTCCCCTCGGCCGCTCTCGCCTTATAGCTTACAAAAGCTGACCGCGGAGACCTATTGTTCTTTGTTCTATCGTCTCTATGGTCTGGAGACCGTCTCGCTGCGTTTTTTCAACATCTATGGGCCGAGGCAAGATCCAGGCTCGGTGTACTCCGGAGTTATATCTCGATTCACAACTGCTCTGCTGGAGAATGACCCCCCGGTGATTTATGGGGATGGCCACCAGAGTCGGGACTTCACTTTTGTTGCCGATGCCGCGCGAGCTAGCCTGCTTGCCGCGCTAAAGCCGGAGGCGGCCGGCCAGAACATAAATGTGGCTTCAGACAGTCCTTGTGCTGTTATCGAGCTGCTGACGACATTAAAAGAGCTGGCGGGCTCTGACTTAAGCCCGGCTTATGAGGCCCCCCGGCCGGGTGAGATCAGACATTCCCAGGGAGATGGTGAAAGAGCCCGGAAGCTACTGGGATATGAACCGGAGATAAGTCTGCCGGACGGTCTCAGACACACCCTGAACTGGTTCAAGGCAAACTACCGCAAAGTAAAGTAGAGGCGGTTAACTCTTGCCCGCTACCCTGGATTTGTTACCCTTGTTGTTCGCTATATCAGCCACGCTGGTCTGATCCATTATCTCTACCATTCGTTGGTGAATATCCTGACAATGAACCTCGATGGGACAGCGTCCTTGCCGGCTGCAGATGTTTGGCCCTAGTATGCATTCCGTAAACGCGATAGGGCCTTCCACTGCTTCCACGATCTGCCGGAGGCTGATCTGCTCCGGTGGGCGAAGGAGTGAGAACCCTCCTTGTGGCCCCCTGTGGGAACGAAGCAGTCCTGATTTAGCCAGGGTTCCGAAGATCTTTCTCAGAAAGCTCTCGGGAATATCTTCCTTTTCCGAGATGCTAGCGAGCAGCACATTCTTTCCGACCGGAACGCGACTGAGATGAAGCATGCCTAGAATAGCGTATTCGCTTGCCCAGGTTAGTTTCATAGCATTATTTCCCCACTATTAATACTGTAATTATATTAAATTACCCAGTATCATACAAGAGGAAAAAATGCGACCTTTCCTTGGGATACCAAATCCCGGGCAGGAGTAAACCAGGCGGACTAGATCACTTCTTCTTCTTCTTGTGGCGGGTAGACGACAGAAGCTTCTTGTGTTTATGCTTCCTAATCTTTTTTCGTCTTTTTTTTACTACGCTCCCCATCTGAGCAGTTTTCCTCCCAAATATAGCCAACGCTTGATACTAAGCTATATGTAGCACTCGGTCAAGCAAAAGTTTAGGCTTTAGAATTATGATGTTGTTACCAGAGAGGGGTGATCCTTACAAGGGTAGGGGGTCGAGGGCCATTTGTGGGGAAACCCTGAGTTTTTCCAGGGGGAGAGGGCCGTGGTTTTAGCGTCTATTTCTTTTGGATTAATTCGATGCTGTAGCCGTCCGGATCCTTAACGAAGCCGATGACACCACCGGTTTCCAAGATGAAGGGGGCACGGTGGGATTTTACTCCTTGGGCAACCAAGGCATCATGGGTGGCCTTCACATCATCCACCTCGATGGCCAAGTGACTGAAGCCATCGCCAATGGTGTAGGGTTCCTTTTGCTCACGGTTGTAGGTTAGCTCCACCAGGCCCTCGTCTTCCCGGTAACCAACAAATACCAGGGTGGCCTTGGCCTTGGGCAACTCTATCCTCCTGAAAAGCTGCATCTTCAACTTGTTAACGTAAAAATCCAATGACTTCTCCAAGTCCATCACCCTCATGCACGCATGTAAGAACCTCATGCTCTCACCTCCCGGTAGCATAAGCAATGGGGTCGGCAAACCCCGCCTCATTAAAGGCCTTAAGCCTGAGCGCGCAGCTATCACACGCGCCGCAGGCCAGATCATCATTTACATAGCACGACCAGGTCAGCTGAAACGGGGCGTCAAGCTTCATCCCCTTTTTTACAATATCGCTTTTCTTGAGATGGATGATAGGGGTAACGATCTCTATGTTGGTCTCCGGCCTGGTGCCCGCCTCGATAACCCGGTTGAAGCTTTGGTAAAAGAGCTCTCGGCAATCAGGGTACCCGGAGGAGTCTTCCTCCATGGCGCCGAAGAATATCTTGGTCGCGCCGATAACCTCGGCCCAGGAGACCGCGCTGGCCAGGATATGGGCGTTGCGAAAGGGAACGTAGGTGTTGGGTATCTCCTCGCTAGCTAAATCGGCCTGGGGCACGTCAAGGCGAGTATCGGTTAAACTGGAGCCGCCGATGCGGCCCAGGTGCTCAAGCGTGCACACCAGGCGGCGCTGGGCCCGAAAATAATCGGCCAGGGCATTAAACGCGGCCTCCTCCCGGGCCTGGGTGCGCTGTCCGTACTTAACGTGCAGAAACGCGGTGGAATATCGTTGCCCAGCAATGACTGCGGTAACGCAACTATCCATCCCCCCACTCGCACAGACCACGGCCAGTTCTCTCTCCACCTTAAACCCCCTGGGCATCCAGCCCCCAGATGAGCTTGTGCAACTGAAGTTGCAGCCGCACGCCAAGACCGTCAGAGACTATCCATTGGGCAAGCATCCTGGCATCCAACTGGCCGAAGGCAGGAGAGAAAAGGACCGAAAATCTACTATCCAGGGAATGCTCCCGTACCTTGGTGCAGGCCCACTTGTAATCCTCTTGGTCACAAAAGACGAATTTTACCTCGTCCTGGCTGGTCAGAAACGAAAGGTTTTCCCACCTGTTCTTGTCCGCCTCGCCGCTTCCCGGGCACTTAACGTCCACGATCTTCACCACCCGGGGGTCAACCCGGGCCAAGCTTAACGAGCCGTTCGTCTCCAATAGCACCTTGTGCCCGGCACCTAAAAGCTCTTCCATTAATGGATATACTTCATCCTGCAGCAGCGGCTCTCCCCCGGTTATGAGCACCAGCGGGCAAGCCAACTCCTTCACCCGCTCCACCACATCAGAGACCGGCAGCTCAAACCGGGCCTCATAAGCATAAGTGGTGTCGCAATAGCTGCACCTCAAATTGCACTCGGCGAGGCGCACAAACCCACAGGGCAAGCCAGCATAAGTAGACTCCCCCTGAATGCTCCTGAATATCTCCACCAGCTTCATCTCTAAGACCCCGAAACTCTAACCCATTATAGCCCAGCAAGAGCCGTGGGGAAAGAGTTGTGGGGGCAACCCTTTGAAAGTTGGGAAGATAAGAGTTGTGGGGGACAC
>JAZFTZ010000141.1:0-2167 GCA_036446955.1 Thermodesulfobacteriota bacterium | reverse complement strand
GGGCCCCCCCCAACCCACCTAAACTTAAAGGGTTCCCCTTAACCCGCTAAAATGGTAATATTTTGGCGGGTTTTTGGGGGTGTGGTGATGGATTTTCGGGACCTGGAATCTTTAATAAAGGTGGCGGATTTAAGGAGTTTTTCCAAGGCGGCGGAGGCGCTTTATCTTACTCAACCGACTATAAGCGGGCACATTCAGGCGCTGGAGCAGGAGCTGGGTATTAGGCTCATGGATAGGGCTAAGGCAGGGGTTACGCTCACTCAGGCCGGTCAGATAATCTACGATTATGCCAAGCGGCTGTTGGATGTAAGGAAGGAGGCCAAGGAGGCGATAGATGCCTTTACCGGGCTTATTCGGGGCAGCATCACCATTGGCGGGTCCACCATACCCGGCGAGTTCATCTTGCCTGCGCTGGTGGGCCGGTTCAAGAAGGACTATCCCGGTATCTCCGTTTCTTTGAAGGTAGGGGATACGTTAACCATCTGCAATCAGGTGCTCACCGGCGAGGTCGAGCTGGCGGTGGTCGGAGCCAAACTGTTCGAGAATCGGATTAATTATCTCAAACATTATAAGGATGAGATTGCTTTGGTGGCTGCGGCTGAGCATCCTTTAGCCAAGAAGGGCCGTATAGGTCTGGGCCAGCTTCCCCAGTGTGATATGATTCTGCGGGAGGAAGGTTCAGCTACTCGGCTTATGGTGGAGAAGAAATTGGCTGACAGGAAGCTCTCCTGGGCCAGCTTGAATATCGTGGCCGTGCTGGGCAGTACCGCCGCGGTTAAAGAAGGCATGCTCGCGGGAGTGGGCCTTTCTTTCATATCTCGCCGCGCGGTCAAAAATGAGCTGGCTTTAGGTCTGATGAAGGAGATAGAGGTTGGTGGGTTGGGCGAACTTAAGCGGCCTTTCTATATCGCGCTCAACCGTCAAAAGGCCCTTTCTCCGGCGGGCAAAATCCTGCTGGAAACTATCTTAAAAGATAAGGCCTAGCGTTGGGCCAGGTACTTTTCCGCAGCCATGGCGGCTACAGAGCCGTCCCCCACCGCGGTGGCGATCTGCTGGGTGGAGCCGGAACGGACATCGCCAGCTACGTAAATTCCTGGAACCGAGGTCTCCATATTTTGGTTGGCCTGCACGTAACCACGTTCATCAAGGTCCACCAGGCCGTTAAATAGTTGTGTGTTTGGTACATGGCCGACAGCGATGAACAGCCCTTCTACCTCTAACTCTCTTTTGGCTCCATCCTTGACGTTTTTCAAGCTCAAGCTTTCCAGGGAAGACCCTCCGTTTATCTTCTCCACCACCGTGTCCCAGACCATTTCCACCTTGTCCTTGCTGAAAAGCCTCTCCTGGAGGATCTTCTCGGCCCGCAGTTCATCCCGGCGATGGATAACATAGATCTTCTTGGCAAATCGGGTCAAAAACAGGCCTTCGTCCACCGCAGCATCACCGCCGCCCGCCACCGCCACCGTGGCCTCCGGGAAGAGCGCACCATCGCAAGTGGCACAGTAGGAGACCCCTTTCCCTGCCAGTTCCTTTTCGCCAGGCACATTTAGCTTTCTGGGGTCAGACCCGGTGGCGAGGATGATAGCGCCCGCGCCAATACGATTATCGTCAGCCAGTACAAACTTATTTTCACCATCCACTATAATTTCACTGGCCTCGGTATTTTCGATATTGGCACCGAAGCGCTTGGCCTGCTGATCGAATAGTTCCATCATAGCTGGGCCGTCGATACCTTCGGGAAACCCGGGGTAATTCTCCACAATATATGTAGTAGAGACCTGGCCGCCGATAAATAGCCTCTCCAAGACCAGGGTGGTTAACCTGGCCCGGGCAGAATACAGCGCGGCGGTCAGCCCGGCCGGTCCACCTCCGATTATGATGATGTCATATTGGTACTCCATGACTGCCTCCTTCTAAGTAGAATTTATCATAGGAGAGAAAAAATAACAATCGGGAGAGGCAGGAGGCTAAGGGAAGCTGTGGGGGAAACCCTTTAAAAAGGGTTGTCCAAAAATAAAACCCAAAACCTTCCCGGGGGACGGGGCCGTGGGCCCCTCCCCCTGAACCCCCTAGCCCCGAGCTAGTCTGTTTGGATGGGCGCGTTAGCGCTAATCCAAACATAACTTAAAGTTTGGGAAGGGGGTCTGGGGGAGAACCTTTTTTAAAA
>JAZFTZ010000140.1:0-5603 GCA_036446955.1 Thermodesulfobacteriota bacterium | reverse complement strand
TATGGAATGCTACCAACGAGGTATTCTGACCAAGGAGGATACCGACGGGTTGGAGTTAAAATTCGGTGATGCCCAGACCATGCTCAAGATGGTGAACCTAATAGCCCAGAGAGAGGGTCTGGGGAATCTTCTCGGCCAGGGAGTTAAGAAGGCGTCCAAAGAAATAGGTCGCGGTTCTTCCTTCTTCGCCATCCATGGTAAAGGCCTGGAGCTGGGGGGGTACGAATGCCGCCCCTATTGGGGCCAGGCCCTTCAATTTACCTTTAGCCCCCGAGGGGGTTGCCACCACGACATGGGCCTGCCGGCTCGAGCGGAGATGGCCATGGGCACGGGCAAGGAGTTGGAGGGTAAGGGTCAATTTGTCAAGGCCCTGGCTCTGACAGCGACGGTTTACGACTCCAGTGTACTTTGTACCTTCAGCAAAATGGTACTGGGTCTGGATAATCCCCGTCGTCTCATCTCAGCCATCTGGGGACAGGAAGTCAGTAATGAGGAGTTAAAGCTTATAGCCGAGCGGATACTCACCCTGGAACGTGCCATAATTACTCGCTTTGGGGTGAGAAGGAAGGATGACCTCCTCCCAGAGAGGTTTACCAAGGAAGGATATCCGGATCAAGCCCACCAGGGTAGCGTGGTTCCCTTGGAGGAGCTCAAGGACCAGTTTTACAAGGCGATGGGCTGGGATGTTGATACCGGTGTTCCCACCCCCCAGAAGCTTAAGGAGCTGGGACTGGACTTTGTAACCTTGGATGGATAGTTAAACCGCGGCGCAGGCCCGTTGTACTTCCGGGTCAGTGGTGCGGGCTTGGGGATGGAGTCGCAACTTCATGGCCCGGCCCTTAAAGGCCAGATTCTTAAGCCAATTTTGGTCGTTTCGTTCGGGAAAATCGGCTCGATAGTGGGCACCGCGGCTTTCCTCTCGGCTCAATGCGGATAGGACGATCATCTCGGCAACGGCTAGCATGTTAATAAGCTCGACCCCCTCTTTGATCTCGCCGGCTGTTCTGACGCGAACTCTCTCATCGGTGGTCTGCTTGAGTCCCGCCAAACACTGGCGGGCTTGTTCGAGACTTTGACCGGTACGGATAATGCCCGCCTTCTCCTGCATCATGGTTCGCAAATTACTCTTTAGCGCCCGTACAGAGGGCCCGTCCGAATCTTGAAATCGGTCAAATAACTCGGTTACTTGCCGAGCAAGCCTGGCGGGGGAGATCTTTTTAGCTTTCGCTCTGGACGCGTAACGGGCCGCGTAATGACCGGCCCGGGCACCGAAGACAACCGCCTCGGTCAGACCGTTGCCGCCTATCCGGTTGGCACCGTGGCAACCACCAACCACCTCGCCACAGGCGAAAAGGCCAGGAACTTTTGTCTGGCAGCTTTCGTTGATTGCCACCCCACCCATGAAGTGGTGAGCGGCTGGCGCTACAGGCACTCGCCTGGGATTTGCCCGGCTAATTCTTACCAGTGAGGCGATAGTTGCCTGAGCGAGGGGGCCAACGCTGGCTCCCTTTTTGAGGGCCTTATGAAGGTCGATGAAGACGGCTTTTTCCTCAGCTGAGCTGGCGGCGATCTCGTTCGCCATCGCTATAGACAGCTTATCCCGGGCATAGCGGATAGGCTGTTCAGGCAGGGCGTATTTCTCCAATATATCTTCCCCGCGGCTGTTATAGAGTCTTCCCCAAACCTCGGCTAGAAAACAGGTAGGGCGGGAGTAAAGGGAAAGGGGAAAGAACTGAAAGAATTCCATATCCCTCAACTGGCATCCGGCCTGATAGGCTAACGCGTACCCATCTCCGCTGGCTCCTGGCGGATTACTGGTGCGCGGGTAGACCGCGCCGGCTCCTCCTGCCGCGAGAATAACCGCCTTTGCCCCAAAAGCCAATTTTTCACCCTTCTTATAGTCGTATCCCCAGGCGCCTATTACCTTTCCAGAGTCTTTCAGAAGGCGGCATATAATTGTATATGGCTGGACATGGATCTTTTCTCTCAGCGCGCTCATTAATACCCGGTTGATTCTGCTACCCCGGTTCCACACCAGGTCAGGTCTTGCTATGAAGGCCTGTCCCTTTGCATTCTGGCGCACATGCAATTCCAGGCCCAGGCGGGTCAGGGTTTCAATCTCTGCAAAGGCTTGTTGTCCCATGACCCTTACCAGGCGCTGGTCGTTAAGGTATTGGCCTGATTCCATGGTAAGACGCCAATACTCCTCCTGGCTCAGACCACCGACAGGAAGAAAGAAACCGCCTCCGGCGAAATAAGTGGCGTTTTGCCGACCGAACGCGCCCTTACTCGCCAGGGTTACTCGGACACCTTTGCTGGCTGCTTCCCATGCCGCTCGAAGCCCTGCTGCACCGCTGCCGATGACCAGCACGTCACAGTCAACCGCTTTCATCGTTTTGCCGCCAGTAACCATCTAACCGGGCATCTCCTTCAGTGCCTGGAGCATCTCCTCAGGAGATACAGGAAGCTTGTTGACCTTCACTCCGCAGGCGTTATAGATGGCATTAGCTATAGCTGCCGGGGTAGGGGCCATGGCGGAATCGCCGATGGACTTGGCCCCGAAGGGTCCAAATTTGTCCTCGGTAGCTACCAGGATGGATTCCACCCTGGGCATATCCATGCTGCAGGGAAACTTATAGTCGCTATAATTAGCGTTTACCAGGTTTCCTTTGTCCCAGACGTATTTCTCCATCATGGCGTAGCCAAAGGCCATACCCAGGTTGCCGTGTACCTGGCCCTCGGCAGCCATGGGATTTATGGCAAAGCCGCAGTCGTCCGCGGCTAGCAGATTGGTGATGGACACCACTCCGATCTTTGGATCTATCTCCACCTCGGCTACCACCGCGGTGAAGGCATAAGTAGGCGCGCTATGTCCGTAATGGGTCTTTCTGTCCAGCATCTCCGTCGGGGTATCGTAGGTCCCCACCGCCAATATGGGCCCGCCCTTCTTCTTACCTATAGCTGCGGCTGCTACTTCAGCAAAAGTCTTGTACTTTTCAGGGGAACCCCGGACGAAGATTTTTCCCTCTTTGGCTTCCAGATCGGATGCCGGTGCTTCCAACATATCGGCGGCCAAGTCAAGCAGCTGGGCGCGAGCATTGGCCGCGGCTACCTTGACCGCGTTGCCACCCACCGTGGTTACCCGGTCGGCGTAGGTGCCCAGACAATAGGGGTTAATGTCCGTGTCCGGATGACTCACGATCACATTGTCCAGAGTCGTACCCAGCTCCTCGGCGGCGATTTGGCCCAGCACCGTCCTGGCTCCTTGGCCGATATCCCCCTCTCCAGTGATCAAAGAGACCCTGCCATCCTCGTCGATCTTGATAAAACAGGCCGAGCCATCGTAATCCATAAGCTGACGATTGCCGGAGACAAAGATGCTGCATGCCATGCCGATTCCCTTAAATGGTTGGGGCCGGGCGCGTTTGCTCTGCCAAGAAGTCGTCTCTGCCACCCTCTTAATGCACTCCTGCAGGCCGCAAGAGCTTATCCGCATCCCATGAATTGTAAGGTCGCCGCTGCGGGTGGAGTTTTGTAAGCGTAAATCCATCGGGTCTCGGCCCAGCTCCTTGGCCGCCCGTTCCACTAACGTCTCAAAGGAGAGGATGCCATCATTATTGCCATAGCCCCGGTAAGCGCCTGTGGGTGTCTTGTTGGTGTAAACCAGGTTGGCCTCCGACCGGCTGTTTTTCAGCCGGTAAAGATTTTCATGTCGGCAGGCCATCACCTCCACCAGCGCGACCGCGCTGGAACAGTAGGCGCCTTTGTCTACCACCAGCTTTGACTCCTTGGATATGATAGTGCCGTCCCTCTTGAAGCCCACCCGTTGCCATATTCGGGCTGATACCGAGGGCCGGCCAGCCTTGAGCTCCTCCTCCCGGCTGTTCATCATCTTTACCGGCCGTCCAGTCTTTCTAGCCAATAGCGCGGCCACAACCGCCTTGGAGGAATCGAATTTGCCGCCAAACCCACCACCGACAAAGGGCTGAACTATCCGTATCTTGGCTGCCTCCATATCCAAAGCCTTACACAATATCAGGTCCCGGAACAAAAACAGGCTCTGGAACGGCCCCCAGAGGGTGAGGCGGCCGGTGGCATCGAAGCTGGCTACCACCGCGCGCGGCTCGGTATAACACTGGTGTACCGTAGAGGTCTGAAAGTTGTCTTCCAATATTAAGTCAGCTTCTTTGAAGCCCGCGTCTACATCGCCGCGATGATAATCAAGGAACAGGGCCAGGTTGTTCTGCACATGGTCATGGATGGGAGGGGCCCCCGGCTTCATAGCCTCCTCAGGGTCGAAGATAGCCGGCAACTCCTCATAATCGACCGATATATATTCCAGGGCCTCCTCAGCGGCATTCTCGTCCAGCGCGGCCACGGCAGCAACTTCATCTCCCACATACCTGACCTTGTCAATCGCCAGCGCGTACTCATCGGGCCTCATCATCCCAAACTTTATCTTGGGCACGTCATCGCCGGTAAAGACGGCCCTGACCCCTGGCCGCTTGCTGGCTTTCGAGGTATCAATGTTCAAGATGCGGGCATGGGGCAGGGGGCTTCTCAGCATCCTGCCGTATAGCATGCGGGGTACCGTAAAGTCGGCCAGGTAAACCGCGTCGCCGGTGGCCTTTTCCCGGGCATCCACCCTGGGAAGGCTTTTCCCCACCACTGAGTAACCATTCATCCTATCTCTCCTTTGGTTGCTCCTTCAAAATGTCACGATGGATAAGATTCCCAAATTTAAAAACATAATCCAGGGAAGAAGTTTGGCTAGATTAAAGCAGAAGGTGGGGACAGTGTCAATTCCAATGTCTTTCGATAAACCCTCCCCGGGGGATAGGGCCGCGGATGTTTTGTGTGGGAAACCTTCTCTGGGGGTAACCCTTTAATAAGGGTTACCCCCACAATAGCACTCAACTGTTACCGATATCTGAGAACAGTATACCTGCCCAAGATTTGTCCTATTGTCAAACATAGGTAACACTTTCATGGTTTAATCCTCTTTAGGTTTTGGTATTTGGGGAAGGCTCTTAGGGTTTGGATGGGGGTTTTGCCGTTAAGGGCCATGTGGGGTCGGATATGGTTGTAGTGGAAGAGCCAGCGGCCAAAGGTCAGTTCCAGTTCTCTTCGTCCCTGGTATCTTCTCAGGTTATAGAACTCCTCGTCGTCGATGCCATGGGACCGCTCCACCCGGCCGTTGAGCCTGGGGGTTCTGGGGGGTATAAGCCGGTGGCTGGCCCCCATAGTCTTTATCAGTTTGGTAACCGGGTGCTCTCTCACCGGCCTCCCCAGGGGTGTCTTAGGGCCGGCGGTATACCAGTGGGTGAAGATGGAGTCGTTATCGGTCTGGACCATTTTGACCGGGAAGGGGAAGGTGCTCAGGGCATATTGGATGAAGGCCTTGGCGACATGGATGGCCAGCTCCTCATGCAACTGAACCACCCGGAGTCTGGTGTGGCAATCGATGGGGGTGTATTGGAAGAATCTTCTTCCCTCCACCAGGTAGGGGAGGTATTTGACGTCCACCTGGAGCAGGTCTCCAGGCCTGGGCACCAGGAAGGTCCTGCGGTATCTTTTGGGCTTTCTCTTATGCCTCCTTATCA
>JAZFTZ010000139.1:0-5329 GCA_036446955.1 Thermodesulfobacteriota bacterium | reverse complement strand
CTCCAGATCATATAAGATGGTCTTAAGCGGCCGGCCGGTTGTCAGATAGTGGTCCTTAAGGTAGAGGAGAGCTAAGCCTATGGCTCGGGTTTGCGCCTCTTCGACCAGTTGCTCCACACTGGAGAGGTCGATAAGAGAGGTTCCGAATAGGATGGTATATCGCCCCCGGGTCTCCACCTTGGCCTCTCTTTTGTCCTGGCGGGCGCTCAAGCTTTCACCTTTCAATATTCTGGCGGGCACGTTGCCGAAGCTCGGCCCGCCTTCCTTTTTCCTTTCCGCCGCATATTTGGCCGCTATAGCCAACGCGGTTTTGGTCACATCCTTGGGCTGGTAATTATCCATCATGATGACTATATCGGCCACATCGAAATAGTCCCCTGACCCCCCCATAACCAGGATAGTGGAAACAGACAATTCCTCCTTAAGCTGACGCACCTTATCTATAAACGGAGTGATGGGTTCGTTCTTTTTTTCCACTAACTCCTGCATACGGTGGTCTCTGATCATAAAGTTGGTGGCCGAGGTATCTTCATCTACCAACAGCAAGCTGGTGCCGATCTCCAGCGCCTCCATGATATTACCGGCTTGGGATGTGGAGCCGCTGGCATTGTCACTGGAAAATTCCTGGGTACTTTTAGCTAACGGGAGGTTGTTAATAAACGGGCTTATATCTAACTTTACCAGGCTTCTACCATCTTCGGCGCGAATCTTGGCCGCGTCGGGAACGGTGACCACCCGCTCCCGCCCATCCCCAGGCAGGTGGTTGAATACCCCTAGCATAAGCGCATTGAGCAGCGTGGATTTGCCGTGGTACCCGCCGCCTACTATCAAGGTTATACCCTGGGGTATGCCCAGACCTCGGATGCGGCCGGAGTTAGGAAGTTCAACCGTTACTTCCAGAGATTTAGGCGTGATAAAGGGTATCGCCCCTTTTTTCAGCGGCCGGGGGTCAACGCCACTCATCCGGGGAAGCAGGCTGCCGTTGGCGACGAAAGCGACCAGGCCCAATCTATTGAGTTGGGAGCGTAAGTGATCCTGGTCCTCGACCGACTTCAGGTGGGCATATAAGTCCTGGCTATCAAAGGAAGCATAGAACAGGGATTCCTCCACCACCGCAGGAATTTCACTGAAAATCATCTCCTCCGCCTGCTGAGCCAATACCCGCCGGCCGGCAGCAGGTAGGCCAACAACAAAGCGGGCCTCCAGCTTATCTTTATCCACCAGCACCGAGGTCCTGCTCAGCACCTCTTGCCCGGGGCAGGTTATGGATATGCTGCCGCTTTTCCCCGATCCTCGCCTTCCTTTGACATGCTTTCCGATATTCTTGTAGAACTGCCGGGTGAGATAATCGCACAGGGCCATCCTTCGTATGGGCTGGATAAGGGTGTCTCGAGGAAACAGGCCTGTCTTGAGCGGCACCTGTACCCTGAACCGGCTAGGCGAGGCAAAGGGGTCCCCTTGCACGTGGTCGATGGCCAGTCGAAAGCGGCTCCATTGGTAAATGCCTTCTAAGTCCTTATAGGCCTTGTATTCCTTGCCGTCGATGCGAGAGAGTATATTCTTCAGATCAGAGGGCTGTTTCACCTGACTCCTCAGTCGCCGTCCGCAACAACATGATCACTCTATCTAAAAGCCCCTTAATTGTTGATACCACAAACTCAAGGGACAAGCAACATCCGTGCGCGAGGCTGTGGGGGAGAACCCTGTTTAAAGGGTTCTCCCCCACAGCCGGAAGCCCTTGACCATTTACAGGTGTCAATGCTATAAGAATGGCTATGTTAGACATTAAATTTGTTCGAGATAATATGGCCCGAATCAAGGAAATGCTTGCCGCCCGGGGACTTGGGGAGGCGGAGGTAAGGCTGGATGTCTTTCAGCGTCTGGATGAGGACCGGCGGAAGCTGCTGGCTGAGGTGGAATCCTTGAATCACAAACGCAATTTGGCCTCCCATCAGATAGCCCGGTTGAAGAAGGAAGGCAAAAACGCGGCCGAGCAAATTGCCGAGATGAAGGCGGTGGGCGAGAGTATTAAGGAACTATCGGCCGAGCTTAAGAGAGTGGAACAAGGGATAACCCCCATCCTTTATCTGCTTCCCAACATCCCTGACTCGACCGTTACTTTGGGCAATGGGCCTGAGGACAACCCGAAGATCAGGAGCTGGGGGGAGGTAAGAGTATTCGATTTTCAGCCTAAGCCTCACTGGGAGTTGGGAGAGTCCTTGGGCATATTTGATTTCACCCGGGCGGCCAAGATAGCCGGTGCCCGGTTCCCTCTGCTTGTCGGTCTGGGAGCCCTCATGGAGAGGGCGCTCATCAACTTTATGATTGATATCCATACCGAGGCGGGAAAATACAAGGAGGTCTATCCCCCTTTTATGGTAAACCCGGACTCAATGACCGGAACCGGGCAGCTGCCGAAATTCGCCCAGGAGCTGTTTCACATGGCCGATGATGACCTTTACTTGATACCTACCGCGGAGGTACCGGTTACCAATATGCACCGGGAAGAGATATTAAGCGCCGATGACCTGCCGCTGAACTACGTAGCCTTTACCCCGTGCTTCCGCCGGGAGGCCGGTTCCTACGGCAAGGACACGCGCGGTCTTATCAGGCAGCATCAGTTTAACAAGGTGGAGTTGGTGAAGTTCGCCCGCGCTGAGGACTCCTACGCCGAGCTGGAGAAGCTGACCCAGGATGCCGAGGAGGTGCTCAAGCGGCTGGAACTGCCTTACCGGGTGGTGAGCCTGTGCAGCGCGGATTTGGGCTTTGCCGCGGCCAAGACCTATGACCTGGAGGTCTGGTTTCCCTCCCAGGGAGTTCATCGCGAGATTTCCTCCTGCAGCAACTTCGAGGATTTTCAGGCCCGGCGAGCCCGGATAAGGTACAAGGTGAAGGGGGAGAAGGGCACCAAGTTAGTCCATACCATTAACGGCTCCGGCCTGGCGGTGGGCAGGACCATGGCCGCCATCCTGGAGAATTACCAGCTTGAAGACGGCAGCGTAGAGGTCCCGCCGGCGCTACGGCCGTACATGAAAGATATAGACAAGATTCAAAAAGCCTGAGAAGAGTGCCGGTTTTCCCGGCAATCGAAATTGTCTGAAGGGTAAATGGTGGGTGAGGAAAAGAAGCGACTTGGTATGAGTCTTGCCCATCATCAAAGGCTTTCTAGCTATTGTCGGTAAATGATACATACAGTGTTCAGCCGGGTGGATGGATAGCTCGGGGGACAGAGCCCGCGCAACCTGGCTCGCGCCGATAGGATCGGCTAAGGCCTCACAGATATCGTCATCCCAACAATAGTTATTGTGTGATAATAGTACCGAATTCAGCCTGGAGTTAGCCCATGCCTTTTTGCCCCAATCCGAACTGCTTACATCTGGAGGAGGTTGGCGAGCCGGCCGAGTACGTAGACGGGATCTGGTTGTGTGGGGAATGCGGCGCGGAGTTGGTGGCCGAGCGGCCCTTCGTTGAGCCCGAGCGCGAGCCAAGGGGCGAGGAGAGGGACCTGGTTGAGGTATTTATATTGCGTAATCCCTTGGAGGCTGAAGTGGTGCGCGATGCTTTGCAGGATAACGACATTACCTGCCAGATAAGGGAAAACCTGGGAGGCGTTGTTGGTGGCGCGCTTTCCTCAGGCTGGGGCGAGGTGTTGGTAGCAGAGAACGACGCCGAGCGGGCGCAACGGGTAATTGAGCAGGCCATATCTGAACTGGAGGGCCAAAGCGGCCTGGCCGATACCGACGAATCGGAGCTGGCTGAACATATCGAACCAGCCGATATAGCGGAAATGGCCTACCCGGCGGTAAAGCCCCGGACCGGGTTTAATAAGAAAAGACTGGCGGTTATAGCCCTCGGCCTTTTGGTATTGGAAAGATTATTGGTCTTAACTGACACTATCAGCAGCAGCCTGGTCGTGCCCGTGCTTTTGGCCGTGAGTGCAGCTGTCTTGCTTTCGCTTAAGGATTGAAGTTGAAGCTAACAGGTGAACCATCAGCCAGAGATTTCACCGTCAGTCAATAGCGGGCGCTGTCATCCCCCTTTGGACTGACAGCTGAGGGGTAAGCTCGAGACTTAGGCCAATTCCCGGAAGAAGTCTACTTACTTTCCTCCATCTCTTCCTTATAGAAGTTCAACAGTGCTTCAACCGTGGCTGGCGCTATAGATAGCATTTTAGCCAACTGGCCCTTTATCTCGTTAGGCAAGATTGGCCGGGGCTCGCCAGCCAGACAGGCGAGCAGCTGAATCTGGGAGTTGTCCTCCAGGCGCAAAGAGATAGCCGCGGCATGCTCCAGGCTGGCGCCAGCCACTACATTCCCGTGGCCGCGAATAAGGATAGCCGGGGCCTTTCCCAACACCTTAGCCATGGCCATACCTTTTTCCTCAGTGTCTATATGATCGGGATCATCCAGCACGGGCACGGACGGGGCGAATATAACACCGGAGGTGTATACCGGCAATACCGGCCTTTGGGCGATAGCCAGCACGGTGGAATACAAAGGGTGGTTGTGGATGACGCTATTAACATCCTTGCGAAGGGTATAGATGCAACTGTGCATGTACACCTCACCCGGGGCATCCGCTTTACCTTCGAGTTTTTTACCCTTCAAGTCACAAAGAACGATGTCATCAGCGTTCATACCGCGCAGGGAGCGACCTCCCTCGTGTATATGGCCGGTGATAAGGAAACGGTCATCAGAGACCCTGGCGCTGACATGTCCCGAGGTCTTTATCAAGCCCTTGTAAATCAGGATCTTAAGGACCTCAACGATGCGTTCTTTAACCCCGTTAATTTCCTTCATATAATCTTCCCTACCTTTCTCCTTTTCAGAATAAAAATTGCTGGGTTGGTGAAAATATCAGTCCAGAAACATGCTGGTGTATATCTCGTTTAAGCTGGGCGGCTTCTTCTTGCCAAATATTCCAAAGGTTATCAGAAACTTTCTCACGTTTGCCAAGCCCTCAGAGTTGATTTTTCCTCCTTTTGTCAGCGTGAGGATGCTGAACATGTAATCTACGCCCCTATCGTCGTAGCCTCCGATGGCCTTCATCTTTGCCTTAGCCCAGGCCGGGTTGCTCATGGTGTAATCAATGCCTTTGACAATGGATTTAACCGCTCTTCTTACCGTGTCGGGCTTTTCCTTAATAAAGGGGATGCGGACCGACATTACGTTCGAAGTCCAAGGCTTGGCAGTATAGTCATCTACATTTACAAGGATGCGTACCTCCCCGGCGAGCATCAAATTAAGCATCTGGGCGGGGGTGAGGACCACGGCATCTATGGTTCCGGTCCTCAGGCTGGCTATGCTCTCCACTATGCCGCCGGTGGAGA
>JAZFTZ010000138.1:0-3845 GCA_036446955.1 Thermodesulfobacteriota bacterium | reverse complement strand
ACGCGAGTGGCATCGTTAGTACCTCCCGTCTACGATCTGGATCTGGAGGCGATCAATCAGCGTGAGAAGGCTGTTGCCGCCGGCTTTGCCGCCGCCCGCAAGGAGCCGGGGAATAAAGCCAAGGCGTTTGCTGATTTTCTCGGTATCAAGCTTTCTAGGCCGACTCTCTCTCTCTTGCGCCGCGATGGGCTGAGCCCCCGCCTGGAGCAACTGGTCAAGGGCCTTATTCTGCTAAGCATGGAGCGAGGGGTGGTGCCTGATGGCGATAAGGTGAAATGGGAAAAAGGGGTGGGGATAACCTTGCGCCGTCTGCCTCAGGGTAGTGAGAGATTACTGTCCAACCCCAACTCCCTGGTGCCCCGCGCTGAAGTGAGAATCTTCCTTCGCCGTCAGGCTAGAAACCTGGTTGGCAACAACCAAGGCTTACTAGTGGAGGCGTTGGCGGAGGTGGCGGGCGCAATGGTCCAGGGCAACGTCGCCTTTAACCCGGCCGAGACAGAGGCCAGAAGAGAAGAAGCCCGGGGTCAAGTGCCCCCGGTGGTCTCGGAGATCAGAAAAGGGGAAATGATCCTGCGGGAGGGCGAGCGGATAGGGGCAGAGGATATGCCCAAGCTAAAGGCATTGATTGCGGTGGTTAAGGAAGAGAACAAGCTTTGGATCAACCTCGGCTTTGGCCTGCTGGTTTTCCTTATCCTGGGAACCAGCTACATTTTTGCCAGCCGAAACGTAAAGAAATTCCCTACCGCCCTCGGTGACCACTTGTTCCTGGCCGTGATTCTAGTGGGAACGATCCTGTGGGTCAAGATCTCGGTGGCCGTCTCTGATGGCCTTGCCCATAGCCTTCCCGCCATACCGGCGTCATCGTATTACTATGCCATCCCCTTTGCTGCCGGCGCGATGCTGGTCAGGTTTCTTATCAACTCCGAGACGGCGGTCATCTTCACCTTGATCGTGAGCCTTCTTGCCGGAATGGTGTTTGAGAATAACGTCTTATTCTCTATTTACTCGCTGGTCGGAAGCCTGGTGGCCGCTCACGCGGTAGGCCAATGCGAGCAGAGGAGCGATTTGATAAAGGCCGGCCTGGTGGTGGGCGCCATCAACATGGCCATGGTCGTTCTATTCACCCTGGTAACTAACCCGGCATTAACCGTGGAGTCCGGCTTTAACGTCCTTCTCGGATTTCTGGGGGGAGTTCTTGCCGGAGTGATTGTCACTGGCGTGGCGCCCCTTATCGAGATCCTGTTCGGCTATGCCTCGAATATAAAATTGCTGGAGTTGGCCAACATGGACCGCCCCTTGCTAAAGCGGCTTATTTTCGAGGCCCCGGGCACCTATCACCATAGTATCATCACTGGAACGATGGCCGAGGCGGCGGCCCGGGCCATTGGAGCAAATCCGCTGTTAGCCAGGGTGAGCTGTTACTATCATGATATAGGCAAGTGTAGGAAACCGGGGTATTTCGTGGAGAACCAGCAAGGTCCCAAGGGCAAACACGACCGATTGAGCCCGCACATGAGCAGCCTTATCCTTATATCTCATGTTAAGGACGGGATTGAGATGGCTAGAGAGCACCGGTTGGGCAAAAGGATTATCGACATCATTCCTCAGCACCACGGCACCAGACTCATCCCCTATTTCTACCACAAGGCCAGGCAGGAGGCGGAGCGGCGGGGCGAGACGGTCAATGAGAATGAATTCCGTTATCCCGGCCCCAAACCGCAGACCAGGGAGGCGGGTCTGGTCATGTTGGCCGATGCCGCGGAAGCGGCCTGCCGGACATTGGACGATCCCAGTCCCGCCCGGATATCCGGCCTGGTGCGAAAGATTATAAATGAGATATTTACCGATGGTCAGCTGGAGGAATGCGAGTTAACCCTCAAGGATCTGCACGCCATAGACAATAGTTTTACCCATACTCTAACCGGTATATTTCATCAGCGCATAAAATACCCTGATGATCACGAAATAAAAGAACTCGAGGGAATAAGTTATGGAAGTTCTGGTAATCAATTGCCAGAAAAGGATAAAGCTGAACTTGGTCCGATTGCGAAAGGTGGCCCGGGAGGCACTAAAAAGGCTAGGCTGCCTCGATAAAGAGTTATCGGTGGCTTTGGTGGATGATGGCAAGATGATGGAGTTGAATCGCCGTTATCTGGGCCGGGACAGGCCCTCGGATGTGCTGGCCTTTCCCATGGATTCAGATGACGGTCCCCTATTGGGCGACGTGGTCATATCAGTAGACCGGGCTTTGGCACAGGCAAAACAAGCAAGGAAGGGCCTGGATGAGGAGCTAATCATCCTTCTCCTCCACGGCGTCCTTCACCTGTTAGGCTACGATCACACCGGCTCTAGACGGGAGGCAAGCAGGATGGCCGCTGTTCAAGCCAAGCTTGCCTCGGAATTAGCGTCTCTTCTGCCTTTAGCGTCCGGAAGGCCATGAGTACGAACGAACCTTCGAAAACCACCTTTTTTCGGAATTTAGTTGCTTTATTCAAGGTAGCCTGGCAGGGCAAGTCGTCTAATCCTCAAATAAGAATAAGCTCCTTCATCGAATGGGGAAAGCAGCAAGGGCTCGTCGGTCAGATGGAAGATAAGATGTTGCGTGGGATATTCGATCTCCGGGATACTGTGGTCCGGGAGGTGATGGCCCCCAGGACAGAGATGGTAGCAATCGACTGCGAGTCTTCCGTGGAAAAGGCGGCTCAGGCCATGGTAAGCAGTGGCCATTCCAGAATCCCGGCTTACCGGCAGGGCATAGATAATATCGTGGGCATGATTTATGCCAAGGATATATTGAAATGCTGGAGCGACGATAAACAAGTGAAGGTCTCTCAAGTAATGAGACCTGCTTATTTCGTGCCCGAGACCAAAAACACCTTGGAGCTATTGGAGGAGTTCAAGAAGAGGCGCAGTCCCATAGCCATGGTGGTGGATGAATACGGTGGCACTTCAGGACTGGTTACTATTGAGGATCTCCTTGAGGAAATCGTCGGTGAGATCAGAGATGAACACGACCGGGCCGAGGAACCTTTTATAAAGGAATTACAGCCTGGGATATTCCTGGTGGATGCCCGGATGAATATCGAGGAGCTCGAGGAGACCCTGGGTCTTACCATTCCCAGAGAGGATTTTGATACCGTCGGCGGGCTAGTCTTTCATCTCGCCGGCAGGGTTCCCAAGGTGGGTGACCAGCTATACTGTCCGCCCCTGAAGATCCGAGTGGAACAGGCTGACGAGCGGCGGGTGGCCAGGGTAATAGTAGAGAAGCTTGAGGAAGAGACATCAACCCCCGGGAAAGGAGGCGCCTAGACGGCGATGACAGCTGTATTCCTGGCTATCGGTGCTGGTGTTATTTTAGCAAGCGCTTTCCCTTCCTTCAACCTGTCGTTTTTGGCCTGGGTGGGTCTGGTTCCTCTTTTCTTCGCCGTCCAGGGGAGATCCGGACTTCAGGTGTTTCGCCTGGGGTTTCTCACCGGCCTTTGTTTCTACCTGATATTATTGCACTGGTTGATTGTCCCCATGACCGTGTACGGAGGTATGCCCCTCTATCTGGCTTGGCCGGTGCTGTTACTCCTGGCGGTATATTTGAGTCTCTATTTCGGCGCCTTTGCCCTGTTGGTCTCGATCAGCCAAACTCGCTCCTGGTTATTCGCCACCCTTTTTCTGCCGGCATCCTGGGTCTTTCTGGACTGGGCGCGCACTTATCTGCTAAGCGGCTTCCCCTGGGGTTCTTTGGGTTATTCCCAGGCCAACAATCTCTGGGCCATCCAGGGGGCTGATCTGGGTGGGGTCTACCTGGTCACTTATCTGGTAGTTCTGGTCAACTTGGCCCTCTATCAGCTGAT
>JAZFTZ010000137.1:0-5659 GCA_036446955.1 Thermodesulfobacteriota bacterium | reverse complement strand
AGAAAAGATTTGATTTCTAGAGCCAGGGCTATTTTTATGGTTGGCTTTGGGAAAGGAGATTTAATGTTCGAGAGACTGGACGCGCTGGTCAAAAGATGTGAAGAGCTGGACAAGTTGCTCGCCAGTCCCAATGTCCTGGGTCAGCCTGCCCTACTGAAGAAGTACTCTAAGGAAAGGGCGGAGCTGGCTGAGATAGTGGCCCTGTACCAGGATTACCGAGAGGTGGAACAGGCTATATTGGAAAACAAGCAGCTGATAAATGCAGACGACGAAATCCTTCGGGAACTGGCCCGGGAGGAACTGGCTGAACTGGCCCCAAAGAAGGAGAGTTCGGAGAAGCAATTAAAAATTCTACTTCTTCCTAAAGACCCCAACGATGATAAGAATATCTTTTTGGAGATCCGTGCCGGCACCGGCGGCGATGAAGCGGCCCTGTTCTCGGCTGACCTTTTTCGCATGTATTTAAGGTACGCCGAGAGGCACCGGTTTCGGGTGGAGATTATGAGTCAGAGTGAAAGTGCTAGCGGTGGATTCAAGGAGATCATCGCCCTGATAGAGGGAAAGGGCGCTTATAGCCGCCTGAAGCACGAAAAAGGGGTGCACCGGGTTCAGCGGGTCCCGGCTACCGAAGCCCAGGGGCGTATTCACACCTCTACGGTGACCGTGGCCGTGCTAGCTGAGGCGAAAGAGGTTGATGTGAAAATAGACCCGGAAGAAATTCGGGTGGATGTGTTTCGCTCTTCCGGCCCAGGAGGGCAAAGTGTTAATACCACCGACTCCGCCGTTCGGATAACCCATCTGCCTAGCGGTGTGGTGGTGACCTGCCAGGACGAAAAGTCGCAGCATAAGAACAAGGCCAAGGCATTGAAGGTCCTCAGAGCCAGGTTACTTGAGCGGCTGGAGAATGAGCGAGAGAGCGAGATCGCCGCTAACCGGCGCCTGCAGGTGGGAACGGGTGAACGCAGCGAAAAGATTCGCACCTACAACTTCTCCCAGAACCGGTTGACTGATCATCGAATCGGGCTCACCCTCTATAAGTTGGAAGAGGTGTTGTCCGGCGGCCTGGATGAGATAATTGAAGCTCTGAGCGCCCACTACCAGGTGGAGGCCCTAAAGGAGGTGGCCCATTAACGCGGGGGTTGAGAAGACCAGCATGGTCAGGGATTGTCTGCAACAGGGGTTAGCTCCTTTAGCTGAGGCCGGGATTCCCTCCGTTCGATTGGATGCCGAACTTATCCTGGCCCAGGTATTAGGTTGGGATAGGACAGAGCTCTGGCTCAGGTCCGATCGGCGGTTAAGCCGACGGCAAAAGGGGAGATTCTTGCGCCTTATTGCCCGCCGCTGCCGAGGTGAGCCGGTAGCCTACATCTTAGGGCGAAAAGAGTTCTGGTCGCTGGAGCTGGAAATAACCCCTTCGGTGCTGATACCCAGACCGGAGACCGAAACCCTGGTGGAAGCGGCCCTGGAACAGACGGTTCGATGCTGCCCGGAGAGGCTCAGCATATTAGAGCTGGGTACGGGCTCAGGCGCGGTTGCCATCGCCCTGGCAAAAGAGCTTAAGCAGGCGTCCCTTTGGGCGACAGATAAATCTGTCCGCGCTCTGGCCCTGGCCGGCAGGAACGCTTGCCGACACGGGGTAGCCGATAGGATAAATTTTCTTTCAGGCGATTTATTAAAACCCGTTTCCCATTTAAGGGGATTTTTCCATATGATACTGTCCAACCCCCCTTACGTTCCCAGTGAGCAATGGGAGGTCTTGCCCATCGGTGTAAGAGAATTCGAGCCCCGAGTGGCGTTGGATGGCGGGCCGGAAGGAATTGGATTTCACCGGCGAATTATCAACCAAGCGGCCGCGCACCTGAAACCTGGCGGCTGGCTTATTCTGGAACTAGGCTCGGGCCAAGAAGGTCCCCTGTCAGGGTTGGTGAGCCAAACCGGCTGGTTCGCGGCAGCCCGGTTCAAGAGGGATTTGGCCGGCCAAAATAGAGTGATGCTGGCCGCTAAACTGGAGTGAGGAATTTGGACAAGATCGTTATCCAAGGTGGTACCAGTCTAAAGGGGACAGTGAGAGCAAGTGGCTCCAAGAATGCCGCTCTGCCTTTGTTAGCCGCCTGTTTGCTTACCGACCAGCCCTGTCAGCTCGATAATCTCCCTCGGCTGAAGGATGTGGAAACCATGGTCAAATTGTTGGCTAAGCTGGGGGTTAAAGTGGGCGGTGATCGGCCTCTGGATATTCAGAGCGAGCGGGTGAGTTCATACGAGGCGCCATACGAGTTGGTGAAGACGATGAGGGCCTCCATCCTTGTCCTGGGACCGCTGCTGGCCCGACAGGGCCGGGCCCGGGTCTCATTGCCCGGGGGCTGTGCCATCGGTGCCCGGCCTATAGACCTTCACCTGAAAGGCCTGCGGGCACTGGGCGCGTCTGTCAGCCTGGAGCATGGTTATGTGGAAACCAAGGCGCGTCGATTGAGAGGGGCTACCATCTATCTGGATCAGCCCACGGTAACGGGCACGGAAAACATTATGATGGCGGCCAGCCTGGCCGAAGGAGAGACATTAATTCAGAATGCCGCTCAGGAGCCGGAGGTGGAGGAACTGGCGCAGACACTTAATTTTATGGGCGCAAAGATTACCGGTGCTGGTAGTGATACCCTGTGCATCGAAGGGGTGTCCGCGCTTAATGGGTTTAGACATCAAGTAAGTGCGGATAGGATAGAGACCGGCACCTTCCTGGTGGCCGGCATGCTGACTGGGGGAGATATCACTGTGGAAAACGGCCGGCCCGAGCATCAACTGGCCCTGATAGAAAAGCTCAGGGAGACCGGCGCGAAGATCGATATAGGCCCTCCCTTACGGATTAAAGGAACAAGGATCAGCAGTACGGATGTCACCACCGCCCCCTATCCCAGCTTTCCCACCGATATGCAGGCCCAGTTTATGGTGTTGCTGGCTGTGGCCGAAGGGGTGGGCATTGTAACCGAGACCGTCTTCGAGAATCGGTTCATGCATGTGGCCGAATTGCGCCGCATGGGCGCAGATATCGAGCTAGAAGGCACAAGCGCAATTGTAAAGGGCGTGGCTCATCTCTCCGGAGCGCCGGTCATGGCCACCGACCTCAGGGCCAGCGCCTCGCTGGTGCTGGCTGGATTGGTGGCTCGAGGTGTTACCGAAGTCTCTCGGGTCTACCACCTTGACCGGGGTTATGAGGAGATTGAGGAAAAAATGGTGAGCCTGGGGGCAAAGATAAAAAGGGTGGTTGATTGAAATCTAGCCCGGGAGTTAGCATAGCCCTGCCCAAGGGGCGCACTTTGAAGGAGGTGGTGGCCCTTTTTCAAAAAGCCGGGTTTCTGGGTTCCCAGTTGAAAGAAGACTCCCGCCGCCTATTTCTGGAAGGGATCGAGCCGGGTGACAGGTTCCTGCTCTTGCGAGATACGGACGTACCCACCTACGTGGAGTACGGCGCCTGCGACCTGGGAGTTGCGGGCAAGGACCAGCTGGCCGAGCAGGAAAGGAATGTATACGAGCCCTTGGATTTGCGATTTGGTTATTGCCGAATGGTGGTGGCCGAGCCTGAGACATTGAGAAAGGAGGACGACCCCAGCCTGTGGTCGCATATACGGGTTGCCACCAAGTATCCCCGCCTGACTGAAAAGTACTTCTTGAACAAAGGGGTTCAGGCTGAGATAATTAAGCTTTACGGCTCGGTAGAGCTTGCCCCGCTGGGGGGCCTTTGCGAACGAATAGTGGACCTGGTCTCCACTGGAGAGACGTTAAGACAGAACGGACTGGTTGAAGTGGAACAGATCATGGAGGTCACCAGCCGGCTTATCGTCAACCGAGCCTCCTTGAAGACCAAACATAGCCGGATAAGGGATATAATTGAGCGCCTGCAGGGTTTGATTTGATGAAGCTTTTGCGGGTTGAGGAAAAAGGATTTGTGCGCGTCTGGTCCAGGTTGCTGGCCCGCCAGCCAGATTCCCTGCCCGGCGTGGGCACTGCCGTAGCCAATATAATAGCCAGGGTGAGAAAAGGGGGAGACCGGGCCTTAATCGAGCTTACCAAGAGATTCGACCGCGTCTTGCTAAAGCCCGATCAACTAGTGGTCTCCAAGAGTGAATTGGCGGCTGCGGCTAAGAAACTGGGTGTCAAGCAACGAAACAGCCTTCGCCTGGCAGCCAAGAGAATTGAGACATTTAACCGCTACGTCAAGGAGCAGAGCTGGCTTATACCCGGTGCCGGGGGTGAGATCCTGGGTCAACTGGTGCATCCTCTGGCCCGAGTGGGCATTTACGTCCCCGGGGGTAAAGCCTGTTATCCCTCCAGCCTTCTAATGAACGCCATTCCCGCCAGGGTGGCCGGCGTGGCTGAGCTGATAGTCTGTACCCCCCCTGGTCAGCAGGCGCGTATTGACCCTGCTTTGGCCGCCGCTGCCCGGATTTGCGGCGTGGATACGGTGGTCCGGGTGGGCGGAGCCCAGGCGATCGCCGCACTGGCCTACGGAACTGACTCTATCCCGGCGGTGGATAAGATAGTCGGGCCGGGAAACCTCTACGTCACCCTGGCCAAGAAGCTGGTGTTCGGCCAGGTGGATATTGACCTGTTAGCCGGGCCGAGCGAGATATTGGTTATTGCCGATGAGACTGCTGATATCGGCTTCGTGGCGGCTGATCTTCTCTCTCAGGCGGAACACGACCAGATGGCCTGCTGCCTGTTGCTGACCCCGTCTGAGAGGTTGGCCCGGGCAGTCATCCAGGAGGTAGCGGTCAGATTGCCCGCTCTTGCCAGCCGAGAGATAGCCCGCCAGGCCTTGCAAGATAATGGTGCAGCCCTGGTCACCAAGAGTCTTGACCAGGCGGTTGAACTGGCCAACCAGCTGGCCTTTGAACACGTTTCGCTGGCCACTTCTCACCCCTGGGATATTCTGCCCAAGATCAGAAACGCTGGGGCCGTTTTCTTGGGTCATTATACCCCTGAAGCGGTAGGCGATTATATGGCCGGCCCCAACCATACCTTACCTACCGGGGGCACGGCCCGGTTTTCCTCGGCCGTCTCGGTGCTGGACTTTATCAGGCGCACCAGCGTTATTGCCTTCAGCCAGGAGAGTCTGGCTGGCTTGAAGAAGGATTTGATTACTCTGGCAGAGTTGGAGGGGCTTCCCGGCCATGCCCAGGCTGTTAGGGAGAGGTTTAAGCTTTAACTATGGATATTAGAGAATTGGTGAGAAAGGAGGTTATCGAAGGGAACGGCTACCAGCAGGAGTTGAGCCCGGTCAAGATAAAGCTGGACGCCAACGAGTTTCCTTATTCTTTAACCCGGGATATGGAAAAGGAGTTAGCCGACCTGCTGGAGAAAATGGCCTTTAACCGTTATCCTGACCCTCAAGCCGCAAAGATAAGGGAGATAGCGGCCCGCTCACTGGGAGTTGAGCCTGAGATGGTCATGTTTGGCAACGGCTCGGATGAGCTGATCCAGATACTACTTATCGCCTTGGCCGGGGGTAAGCCCAAGGCGGTGGTGCCCGTGCCCACTTTTACCATGTATGAGATATCCGCCTCTTTTCTAGGCTACCAGGTCAGCCGGGTCCCTCTGGATGCCGACTTTGATTTGGATGTTCCTGCAATCCTCCACGCGGCCAAGAGGGGCCAGCCCAAGGTGCTTT
>JAZFTZ010000136.1:0-26247 GCA_036446955.1 Thermodesulfobacteriota bacterium | reverse complement strand
CCTCCTGACTTTTGCTCGTGAGGGAAGAGGACTCCTTCTCCCTCAAAGATTTGATCCCGACCAGCCTGGTTTGAATGTATCAATCTAGCTGCCCGGGAGAGTTTCGATCGAAGGGGCCGGGCTAGCTCGGAAATGCCCCGGTCCCGAGGCTTGATCCTCTTCCTAGTAAATTCCTGGATTCGCCATAGCTCACCCTGAAGCAAGACCCTGGCAATCAGGAGCACGACGAAAGCAAAGAGGGGAGAGAATTCCATGTCCACGTTAATCCGTTTACGCTTCACCAACACCTTATAATTGAAACGGGTAGGAATCGCTTTCCTCAGCGGCGCTAACGCGGCATAGGTCTTGGTCTCGAGCTTGATCATCAAATGATATTGCTGGGGGACTTTAGGGGTGATCTTTTTGGGATGGGGAATGAATTGAAGCAAGAAGACCGCCATCAGGAGTATCATCCCGATCAAAGTGGCCGCGGAGAAGAGAAAGTTAATAAACCTGGTCAGGCCATATGATATGAGAAAGAAATTAGACATCGCCTTCTTTGCCAAGGATTTTTACTAAATACTAATCTAAGAATCTCATGGGTATCAACACTTATATCACCATTGTATTTCTTAAACAATAGGTACTTACCGTAGTAATATATTGCTGCGAGACATCTATGAAAGGGCCAGGGGCTATTTGTGGGGGAAACCCTCTCTGCGGAAAATCCTTTAAAAAAGGTTCTTCCCGCACAAAGGACCCGCGGCCACGGCGCCCTGGAAAGATCACCCCAAGATTTCTCGGCGCTGCTTATCTCTCCTTTTGCTCATAGCTTCTCCAGGCGAAGAAAATCAACAGTAAGAAGAAGGCTGTGTCGCCAAGACCGGCGAGCAAAATATGTCTGGGAGCTTGCAGGGCCAGGACATGGTAGAAGAGAAACAGAATGGCCAGTCCTTTGGAGATTATTGTAAGCGTCACCAACCCCCAGTGCCGGTCGGGGTTGCAGGCGCCTATCCCATAGCCAATACCTAAGATAAACAATAAGACACCGCTTTGCTGAGGGTAGAATATGTCGGCCTGAGGCGAAAATCCGGTAAGCTCTAGGAAAGGCTTGGTGTACAAGCTCAAAACCAGCCCCACGGCCAGGCTATGCAGGATGGCTACCGTCAAAACGACTCGCAATCCCCAGCGGGGAAAATAGCTAGAGAGCATAAACCGAAAGCCCCAGATACAAAAGCGCTACCGCAAAGGCCACGCCGAACCGGAACCTCCTTCCCTGCGCTTGCCTCTTAACCAGCTGTTTGGCCACATACAGGGTGCCGCCCACACCGGGAAGTAAGAGCGCGAGCCAAATGCCGCCCATAAGCAGCGGCGAGGTCTGTATGGAAAGGGTCTCCAGGTTCAAACCCAGGTAACCGCCCAGTTGGGCGGGCAGTTGGCTGCCATACGAGATCAGGATGCTTAACTGATAGCTCAGTTCTCCGGCGAAGGCCAGCGGTATAAAGGCATAAGCGGCCCATATAAATCGGGTGGAGATATCATGCCGCCCTGGATTGGCGGCAGGTTGACTGGAGACCAATATTGCGCCGAAGGAGAAGGCGGTAGCAGCTATTAGCAAGGTCAAGGTAGCCAGATAATCCGAACCCACGAACAATATTGCAGCACTAAAAACCGGCGTGTTCTCCAAAACCCTGACGAAAACCGAGCCCATAAGCACTGGAACGAATGCAGCAGTGGCGAGGGTCAACTGAGGAATGGTCCATAACTCGTTGCCGGGAACGCGCAGGTTAAGCCGGGGGGATTCATAGGGACATAGCTTTACACAGTTGCCGCACAAGCTGCAATGTAGATTAGTCTGAATAGAAAAGGCGCCCTGGTACATCGGGCAACCCTTGACATCTCCCTTGCCCGCGTAACATTCATGGTTCTTACATTCATTTCGACAGACGTTGGTGTTGGCCCTCAGGCTCAGTACCGACATGCTGGCAAAGGTCCCCGCAAAAGCCCCTAACGGGCAGAGATATCGGCACCAGGCCTGCCTTTCGAAGAGGATTCCCGCGATCAATGCCCCGGTCAGAATGGCTAGCAGCAAGTAGGCGGTGGCCGAAGGTGAGCGGCTCATATGGGTGGCCTGTTCCATCCATATTATAGCGGCAAAGCCAGCTACGCTGAGGTAGGGGCCATATTTTCGAATAAACTGGGGCACCTTTAAGCCCAGGTTGGCCAAGCGGGAGGCCCAGCCAGCTAGTGCGCCCATGGGGCACAAGGCGCACCAGACCCGCGCGGCGAGAAGGAAACTGAATACCAGAACCGGCCACCAGATGCCCCAGATCAGAATAAGGGACAGATTTCTATCAGCTGTTTGCGGGCCGGCCAGCCCCAGGAGTATGGCCAGTCCAAGAAAGGCTACCGTGAGCGGGTGCAAGATGAGCGGGAAAAATTTGTTCTTCAGTATCGCCCTTATTACCGGGAAGCTGAACAGGTTAAACTGACCCTTCGACTCAAAAGGAACAATGCCGACAAAGATCTCTTCCGGGCTGACTATGCCAGCCCGGGTCAGGACAACCGCGCGCTGTATCACCCTTTGCAACTCGTCCACGTTCTCCGGCCAGTCATGACCAAGCAGCATGTTTAGGGCGCTCTGGGTGATTCCCTGCAAATTCTTCCCCAGCTGCCGGCTGTGCTTAGCGATTAAGTAGTCCACCAGTAGCTTGATATCTCCCTTGCGCGCCCTCAAGGGCGGCACGGAAATCTTCTGCTCAGCCAGCAGCTCATATAATTCCCGGTTGAACTGCCCAGCCTCACAGGCGGTCTTCAAATCGATGCTGGTGGTAGCAATTACCCGGGCTTCAGAGTAGCTCCCGCTAGTTTCACCCAGCGGAAAGAATTGGCCCGTCTGCAAAAAACCGACCAGCCGCTTCTGTACATTTATATGAAGGCGGTCTATGTTCTTAATCACCAACACGCCGGAGCTAGCCACTTCCACATGTCCCAGCCTGCGGGTGGGCGCAAAGGAGAACGCTCCTCTTTTGTGGCCAAACAACGCGCTAAGCTGGGCCAGCTCATCCAGTAACGGGTCCTGGTTGGGCTGTTGGCCAGTTACCGAAGAACTGAGGGGAGGAATGCGGTTGCAGTCTAGCGTGAGCAGGACGCCTTCGCCCTTGGCGCTCTTTTTATGGATCAGCTGGGCCGCCAGCGAGCGGCCGCTGCCGGCTTCTCCCTCAATCAGGACCGGCCGATCACTGGCGGCCACGCTATCAATGGCCTCGCCCAATACTCGAATTGCTCTGGAGGTACCAACTAGCTCGTCGCTAGAAAGCTGGGCTTGCTGAGCCATAAAACTTTCCAGCACCGCCGCCCGGTCGGTAAAATCTTCCACCCGGAGGTTCGACTGTCTAATACGCTCAGACAGCATGGCGCTGAACTCTCTAAATAGTCTGGGGTTGTCCTCCAGGACGGCATCAAAGCTATTCTTATTGATAATCAGGAGCACGGTTTCTTCAATGGCCTGAACCGAGGCTGAGCGAGGCTCCCCGGTAAGCAGAGCCATCTCGCCAATGCTTTCCGGCGGCTCTAATTGAGCCAGCACCGTATCATGACCTTCCCGGGACGTCCTAAATACCTTTACCCGGCCCTTAGCCAAGATGCAGAGATTGTCGCCGGGGTCGCCCTGACGGATAATGACCCGGCCGGGTTGGAAATTCTGTTCTTCGGTGATCTCGGCTATCCGCTCCAGCTGATCCTTGGAAAGGGTAGAGAAGATTCGAGCTTGAGACAAGATGACCAACCGCTGACGCCGCAACACCTGGGTAAGCTGTTGGTTAGTGATCTTCCCTGACTCTACCAGAAGGCGTCCTAAAGGTTTATAGTTACCCTCGCATGCCAGCTCGGCCTGCGCGTTCAGGACTTCCTTAATGTCTTGGGCAGTGCATAGTTTATTATCAACAAGGTACTGGCCCAGGATCTTTCGGGCTGGTCTGCCGGTCTCTGAAGACTTTCCCTGAGGCAAGCTGCTTGATTCCTCCCGAATTTTTGGCGGTTTAGAGTCCATGGCTTAGTCCCTAGTAAGAGATAATTAAGGCTGCCCGGGCAAGCAAATTACAGTCCAGCTTTCCCTTAAGATTCATCTAAGAACCCATTTTTAGCATTTTTCCCGCCGGAAGATTACCTCAATCGAATCTTACTCTCTTGTCTGGTTTTTTCCTTCGTAAAAACCTTCGTTGCTGTACAGGATATGGCAGGCGGAACATCCCATACCCCTCCAATCACCCCGTTTCTCACGGCCCCGGATACCAACGTGGCAGCGCTGGCACTCATGTCGCTGATAGGTGATGGCTGCCAGAGCGGGGTTCTTTCCCACCTCCCTTGGGTCGTCCAAGGCCGGTATCTGCTTCAGGCGCTTGTGAAAGACCGCGGGAAACTTTTGGATAAGTCCGGACATATACTTCTTGTACGCCGGGCTGCCTGCTCTGGGGGCCCGCCCATCAGGGTCATCTATATCGTAATTGCCATAGCGGACCTTCCGGTCCGCGCTGCCCAGTCCCCAGTCCCAGAAATTTCCCTGGATTTTACCGGCCTCTGTCTGCATCAACACCCGATGCATCTGATAAGGCTTATCCCGGTGGCAGAGGGCAATATCACAGGTCTTGTCTGCTATCCAAATGCTGCCAGGGTCGGGATAGAAATTATCTGCGGCTAGATTGGCAGGTGCGCCGGAATGAGCCTTCGCTTTTGTGGTCGCGTTGGGGGTACCCCCGTGGCAAACAACCCAACCACCCATGGCATTTATCATGGCTTGCATGACGCTGCCCTCTTCCCGGATAGACGCTATACCCTCGTGGCAACTGAGGCAGCCTTTTTTCTTAGCAAGCTGCTTACTAACTCTTTGGGATGATTGCCTGGCGACTTTGCCTGTTTCAGCAAACCGGATATTTGCAAAAAAGATGAGGAAGAGAAAAGGAATGACAAGATATTTGAATAAGTGCCTTTCGTTTGGCTCTTTCATTTCCTTTATTCTCCTATTTTAGATATCGGCTCAGCTACATCTTCATATTCGGCTAGGCTGCTTTTTCTACCGCCTGTCATCTTATTTTATTACCTTGCCTTCGCTGGGGATGGCCAGCAGATGGCCTCCTTTTTTAATGGTAAATTCCCATCCCAAATTGCAACAACATCTAATAGCGAGAACTTAGGCGTACAGAGGCGCGCGTAAATGTTTTATACTGTTAACTGCCTTGCCGGTTCAGGATAAATAGGGCATGACCCTTAATAATAAAAAAGCACCGTATTTTTATACTCCGGTGCTTTCCATACCCTAAGCGCTTACACCCATTACCCCCACCTTGACGCTGGGCTTTGCTTTACTAATCGACACTTAGCAGGGAATCAAAGCTCTGTCAAGAAAAAATCGCCCTGAGCTTATATTGTTATGGGACATAGGTGATAGTTTGTGGGGGGCACCCTTTGTAAATGGTTACCCCCTCCCAAAATTGGTGCTAGGTTTTGATCGGCGCGGCTGCGACAATCAAAAGCTAACTCAAAATTCAGGAAAGGGGTCTGGGGAAGAACCCTACTCTCACCCCAAAATTAAAGGGTTTTCCCCACAAAAGGTCCGCGGCCCCTCCCCCATAGACAAGGGTTTGACCGTACGATATGCTTACGAAAAAAATGGAATAATTGATTTGAGTAACGAGGACGAGGAGGTTGGCGGGAGGGAAGATATGAGTAAAGGAAACAAAGCCAGCGAAGAGGCCGCAAAGCCAACCGGCCGCCCGGCACATTTCAGAGAGCGCCGCCGGTGGAAGCGAAAGGATATCTCTGCCCAAGGCAAGATGCGCATCATCTGTGGTTTGGACCAAGGCCAGTCCACTCGGTGGATAACGATTTTGATTAACGACATCTCTACCGGGGGAATAAGGGCTCAGGTGCCTTTTATCTCTTTGGACGATTTACATGTTGTTGGCGATTTGACTAATCCAGTCTGGATGTCCAATATACTGGATATAGAGCTGGAGCTACCCGCCGGCGCTGCTCAAAAGTTATCTTTCCAAGGCAACGCCAGATGGTATTTGAGGATAGGAGTCGGGCCGGATTACCTCCTCGGCGTCTCCATAAACACTATTTCCCGGGAGAATAGAGATAATCTATTAAACTTCCTGGAGCGGGAGGGGGTTTAGCCCAGGCAGATTGCGCTGATATCGGGCTCGCTAAACTCCTGGATCCCGGCTAGTGGGAGGTGGCTCCGGAACAGACGGGTCAAGATAATCTTGCTCAAATGTGCGCGGGTCGGTGGGAAAGCCCATCAGTTCAGCCATGTGCTCCCGGGTGCCGGCAACCAGGGCGCACCCTGCGGCCTCTTTGTGCCCCTTCAAACTGGCGAAGTGGAAGGCGGCAGGGCCGATCTCCGATCATATATATCCTGGTCTCCCAAGCCTCAGCTCCCCCTCACCTAGACCACGATCTGGGTCTCCACCTCGGGCTTCCAGCGCAATAGTCGAGCCTCGATCCGGGCTATGAAGTAGTTGATGACGAACACCACTGCCACCAGGGCGGCGATGCCGGCGAACACCCCGGCCGCGTCGAAGGTGCCAGCCGCGTAAAGGATATAATAGCCGATACCCTTGCTGGAAGCGGTAAACTCACCGATAATAGCCCCGATAACCGAATAGGGAACTGCGGTCTTAAAGCCAACGATTATGAACGGGGCTGCGGCCGGCAGGATCACTCGTCTGGCCACATCTCTTCTGCTGGCCCCCATGATCTGAGATAGCTGAACCAGCTCCTCATTTACCGCCCTTATCCCGGAGAAGGTATTAAAGAAGACTAAAAAGAATACCATCAAAAGGACCATGGCCACCTTAGACCAAATGTCTATTCCCAGCCAGATGATAAACAGAGGCGCCAGGGCTATCTTGGGGACACTGTAGAAGGCCATAATGTAAGGCTCAAATATATAGGAGAGGATTCGGGAGCGGCCGAAAAAGTATCCCAGGAAGAGGCCCAAGATACCGCCTATGACATAGCCGATGGCGATCTCGCTCAAGGTAACCATCAGGTGGCCGGGGATAATTAAAGTGTAACTATCTTTGAGCAGGCGTGCCAGGATAACCGTGGGCTTGCTCAGGAAGACCTCAGCGACCAGCCGTCCTGCGGCCAGTTGCCAAAGGGCGATAATACATACTCCTACCGCCAAGCGGGCGCTTATAGCCTTGAAGGTGCCGGGGATAAAGTGCCGAGGGCCCTCGGCCGGGCCATATTGCCTAGCCATCGCTCCTCCTGAACTCCTCTCCGAACTGGTTCCATATCTTCTGGTAAATATCGGCGAAGCCCTCTTGAACATGAATCTGATAGACGTTGCGGGGCCTGGTCAGAGTAATAGGAAATATCTCTCTTATCGTTGCCGGCCTTTGGGAAAGAAGGAGCACGGTGTCAGAGAGGGAGATGGCTTCCACCAGGTCGTGGGTTACAAACACTATGGTCTTTTTATCCTTGCTCCAGATACTGGAAAGTTCCTGTTGAAGGTTAAGACGAGTCTGGGCATCTAAAGGGCCGAAGGGCTCATCCATCAGGATCACGTCTGGGCCGTATATCATGGTGCGGATAATGGAGGCTCGTTTCTGCATCCCGCCGGAGAGTTCGTGGGGGTAATGGGACTCAAACCCTTCCAGGCCGTAGATGGCTAAATACTCCGCGGCCTTTTTCCGGCGCTCGCTTTTGGGCACCCCGCGAATAACCAGGGGAAACTCTATGTTCTCTATCATTGTAAGCCAGGGAAACAGGTTGCTGTCCTGGGTCACGAACCCCACATCGGTGTTAATAGAGGTGACCGGCTGGCCCTTGTAGATGACTCGACCGCCGCTGGGGTAGATCAACCCGGCGCATAACTTGAGTAAGGTTGTCTTGCCGCATCCACTGGGCCCGATAATGGTGGTAAACTCGTTCCGGTTTATCTCCAGGTTAATATTGGCAAATGTGCACACCTCCCTTCCCTTGGTGAAGAAGGTTTTGGATACATTATCTAATCTTATTACCGGATCGCTATTATCTCTCACCGCTTTTTCCCCTGATAGCCCGGAGGAGCTTTTCCGGGGTTATGGGCAGCTCCTTCATCCTGACCCCGGTGGCATCATAAACCGCGTTAACTATGGCCGGAGCCGTGGGAACCAATCCTGACTCGCCCATCCCCTTCGCCCCAAAGGGCCCCAGCGGATCGATAGTCTCCACCAGGACCGATTCCACCACCGGCATATCCGGAGCTGCCGGTATCTTGTAATCGGCCATACTGGGATTAACCACCTTCCCCTGGTCAAAAACCAATTCTTCGCTCAAGGCATAACCGACCCCTTGGCCCAGGCAACCTTGCGCCTGCCCATGAGCGGACAAAGGATTTATGGCCCGGCCCACATCCAGGGCCGAAACCAGCTTCAACAGCTTAACCTCGCCGGTCTGCATATCCACCTCGACCTCAGCGGCTTGCACCCCAAACGCGTAGGCGGCCGACTTGTTTCCCTTACCGGTCTTGGGGTCCGGCATTTGAGTGGGTGGATCGTAAAAGGCCTTTCCCAAAACCACCGATCCCTGGGAACGATAGTGGTGGGCGCTGGCCGCTTGGCTTATGGTGACAAACTTATCCTCAGAGCCGACCACGTAGATCTTCCCCGCACGCGCTTTCAGGTCTCGGGGGGAAGCCTCCAGCAACTGGGCGGCCACATCAAAGAGTTGTTCCCTGGCATCACCGGCAGCAGCTTTAGCTGCGTTCCCACCGACAAAGGTAGTGCGACTGGCGTGGCAGCCCAGATCCCAGGGAATAATATCGGTATCGCTGTTTTCAATCCTCACATCTTTCAGGGCTACACCTAGCTCCTCGGCCACTATCTGGGACAGCACGGTGTTAGCTCCCTGACCTATCTCCTGGGCGCCGGTTATCAGCATGACGCTGCCGTTATCCTCCACCTTAACAAAGGCACCACAGCCGTCGCTGTCGTCGTGAACCCGTGCTCCCCCGCCTACATGAAAAAGACCGGCCAGGCCCACCCCCCGGTTTCCACTTTTCCCCCGTCTCTCATCCCAGCCTATCCTGGCTACCGCCTCCTCTAAACACTGGACAAAGCCACAGCTGGTTATCACATGGCCCAGCGGGGTAACCTGGCCGGTCTTACGACTATTCATTCTTCGGACGGCAACCGGGTCTAATCCCAACTGCTCGGCCAACGTCTCCAGTAAAGATTCAAACGCGAAGGTCGTTTGTGAATTGCCATAGCCTCTGAAAGCGCCACCGTAAGGGTTGTTGGTGTAAACGATCTTGCCGATATAAGAGACGTTGGGGATTTGATACATGGAGAGGGCATTGGTTCCGGCCACGCTCACCACTCCCGGGGCCTGGCTGCAATAGGCGCCACAGTCCAGCACCACATCCATCTGGGCGGCCACCAGCTCTCCATTTAGCTTAGCCGCTAGCTTAAGGTCAATGATCATAGGATGGCGAAAGCGACTAGCCGAGAACTCCTCCTCGCGGCTGTAGACTATCTTGACCGGCCGACCCGCCTTATGAGCCAAAAGGGCACAAATAGGGTCCACCGGGTGCATCTCCATGCGGCTACCAAAGCCGGAGCCCATGGTGGTTTTCAGCACCCGAACCATCCCCTCCGCTATTCCCAGGACATCAGCCAGATGGGCCCGGAGATAGAAGGGCATCTGGGTGGAGGACCACACCGTAAGTCTACCCGAGAGATCGTAGGCGGCCAGCGCCTGATGAGGCTCCATGCAGCACGGAGCCACCGCGCCGGTGCGATAGCGATCCTGCAAGATAACCTCAGCCTGGCCAAACCCGGCCTCGATATCCCCCCCATTCAAGACAATGGTGTTCAAGATGTTGTTCTCGACGCCCTGGTGAACCTGTGGGGCGCCCGGCTCAATAGCCGCTAGCGGGTCGAAGATAGCCGGCAGCTCCTGGTATTCCACCGAGATCAGCCCCAGCGCTTCCTCAGCAACATCCTCATCAACCGCGGCCACCGCGGCCACTTCGTCCCCCAGGCAGCGGACTTTATCGCACTTCAGTGGATGGCAATCGCCATAGATGGGGTTCATGTGCTTGAAGAAGCCGAACTTGATCTTGGGACTATCTTTGCAGGTGACCACCGCCCTCACACCGCGCAGCCGTTCGGCCCGGCTGGTATCGATATTAAGGATGTCAGCGTGGGGCAGCGGGCTGCGCAGGATCTTCCCGAAGAGCAGACGAGGGAGGTTAACATCCACCCCGTAGATTGCCGTGCCGGTTGCCTTCTCCCAGCTATCCACCCGGGGAAGGGGCTTGCCTATCACTGAAAATTCGCCCATTAATCTACCCGGAGCCGCTAATGTATCTATTGGTCCACCATTCGCCTTCCTTGGGAGAGGGGCCTTTGATCCCCCGCCATTCCAGGTTGACCTTAATGGCGTTCCTCCACATGGTCTCGGTCATCCTGCCCTGTCGACCGAAGTATGTCTTAACATTGTCCATAGCGATGGGAAGCACCTCGGGATCGCAAGCGGGCGAAGCGCTTACCCAAGACCTTTTTCGTCTCTTCGGTATTGTCCTGGACGAAGTTATTGTCCCGGGCCAGGGCCCTGACCACCTTGCCCACCGTGCCGATTAGCCAGCGAGAGTAAAGGTCCGGGGCGGAACCCAGGGATATAACTCCCATCTTGGCCCCTTTCAGGGCTAAAATGCGCCTCCTTAGCGAGCTGTTATTGGTAACCCCGCGGCCGACCGCGTACTTCCTGCTTACGCTGATGTCCATAGTCACCGAGGTAGCAATGCCATGAGCCCCGAAGACCGGCATTTTAGCCATCACCAGGCTTAAAAGGTCTTTCGGCACAGACACAGAATTTTACATTGCCGCTGCTTATAGCCGCCTTTCCCGCGGCACCTCCTCGTACCCGTTGCCACTCGATAGCTATCTCTTCATTGCGAAAGAACCCCCTATTCATCGCCACATACACCGGGGGGAAGGAGAGGCTGTGACTAACTTAGGCCAGCTTCATCTTCTTCTGGCCCAAAGCCGGGCTTGAGGCCAGCGCGATGATCACAGACAAAGAAAAGCTCTCCTTACCAGATTCATGCTAAACCCCCCTTAATTATTTATTAGCGCACCCCTTTTATGAATTTATTGGTCCACCACGGCCCCTCTTTGGTGTTCAGGCCGTGGTCTGGTATCCGCCAGTCCAGGTTGACCTTGATGGTGTTCCGCCACATGGTCTCGGTCATCCGGCCATCCCGGCCGAAGTTGTGTTTCATAAGCTCCACACTCTTATTAATCACCTCCGGATTTATCCTGGCGAAGCGCTTCTGAAGGAGCTTAGATGCCTCCGCGGTCCGGTCCTGGATGAAATTGTTGGACCGGGCCATAGCCCTGACCACCTTCTCCACCAGCCGGGGGTTTTTCTCGGCAAGCCGCGTTTGGACTATCAGCACCTCGTGGACGAATTCCTTAAACTCTGCTACATCCCGGGCATAGATAAGGATAGATCCCTGGCCGTCTAACTCCATCTGCTGGGCCAGGGGTGGGGAGAGGAAGAATCCATCGATGCTGCCCTTCATAGCTGCGGCCCTTAACGCGGGTGGGATTCCAATGGCTATATTCGTTATATCCTTCTTGGGGTTCAGTCCCACCGTGCCGATTAGCCAGCGAGAGTAAAGGTCGGGAGCGCCGCCCAAGGAGGTGACTCCCATCTTGGCATTCTTCAGAGCCAGTATTCGCTTTTGCAAGGAGGAGCGGGGCGTAATCCCCCGTTTCTTTAATTTCCTCAGGAATGCCTTATTCACAAAGATATTCATGGTCATACCGGTGGCAATGCCGTGCACTCCCAGGGCCGGTATTTGGTTCCGAGCCATGTCCAACAGGTCGTTTCCGGAACAGGCACAGAACTCAGCACTTCCTCCGCTTATGGCCGCCTTGCCCGCGGCCCCGCCTCGCACCCGCTGAAAACTAATCTCTATGCCCTCCGCGGCAAATAAACCTTTATCCATGGCCACGTAGGTCGGGGCGAAAGAGAGGGCGGGGATCACCTGAACCAACTTTACCTTTGTCTTGGGCTGGGCCAGCACCCCCTGGGAAACGAAGGCCAGCAAAAGGATTACCGACAACAGCAGCGTAAACTTTGATCTTTTCATCTCCTAACCTCCTTTCTTGTTTATTCAAACCGCCAGCGCGGCTCTATCTTATAGGGCAGCGAAGCAACCAACCTCTCCGCCCGGCGCTGGCTCTCTTTTAGCACCTTCTCCTCGGGCAGGGTCTTTATCATCCCATCCTGCATTACTATCTTGCCATCTACGATAACGGTTTGAACATCTGCCCCTTCCCCACTATAGACCAAGGTGGGGACCAAGGAGAAGTCATAAACCGGCACCCAATTGGACCGGTCAATCCTGACTATGAGAAGGTCGGCCTTCTTTCCCTGCTCCAGGGAGCCTATCTGGCTCTCCCAAAGGAGCGCCTGGGCACTGTTTGTAGTGGCCATCTCCAGGGCCTGCTCCGGCGTTATCAGGGTTCCGTCCAGCCGGGCCTCTTTGTGAACCGTGGCGGCCAGGTACATGGCCTGAAACATGTCCAGGCTATTATTGGCCGCGGAGGAGTCGGTTCCCAGAGAGAGGCAGACCCCAGCGCAGAGCAACTCGGGAAACTTGCCCACGGTGACGGCCCCATTGGCCCCGTGCAACGCCGCACCCGGTACATGACAGGCCTTCACCTGGCGCCCAGCCATGAGGCTTACCTCTTCCTCGGTTATCCAGCCCAAATGAGTGGCCAACCAGTTATGACCCAGCACCCCGAGATGATCATAATAGGCCAGCGGAGTATAACCGGTCTTCTTCTTTACCCACTCCGCCCTGGCCTGGCTTACCGAGGCATGGATCTGGACACCCACCCCGCGCTCCGCGGCCAGTTTACCTAGGCCGTTAATTAATTCTTCCGAGATATTGGGCTCCACCCGCAGACTGGCCCAAACCCGAATGCGGTCAGACGCGGCACCATGCCAGCGGTCCATAAGCCCACTGGACTCCTCCAGCGCCTGTTGGGTGGTAGTAGGGGCCAATCCCTCGGGAAGGGGCCATTCATCCGGGCTCTGATCCATGCTGGCCACCGCGATAATACCCCGCAGGCCGGACTCTTTCACCGCCTTGGCCACGGCATCCATGTATCGGCCTCCAGGGTCGGCAAAGGTGGTGGTCCCGGTCCTGATCATCTCCAGGCAGCAAAGCCGGGCGCTGGCATATATATCCTCCTCGCTAAGCCTGGCTTCCCAGGGATAGACCCTATCCCAGCTCCAGCGGACCAGCTTGCCATCGATATCGTCGGCCAAACCCCGAGCCAGCATCTGGCCCAAATGGATATGGGTATCGATAAGTCCGGGCAAAATCAACTTCTCCCTGGCATCCAGTACATCAGCACCGGGATAGCTGGCCTTAAGCTCGGCCGCCTTTCCCACCGCCTTAATCCGGTCCCCGTCTATGAGCAGCGCGCCTTCCTTGATAATGCGCCGGGGCGAGCCCATGGTGATGACCGTCCCTCCCTCCACCAGCAACCAGGCCATCTTCTCAGGCTCCCTCCTTCTTAGCCAGGTAACCGAACTCGGTTACCGGCCCATCCATTCCCTCCTGCACCCAGGCCTGAGGAGCCGATTCAGCATTGCGCGCCCCGCCCACCTCTCCTTTCTTATCCAACGTGACCAGAGCCATCAATGTCTCCGGTTCCCGGCTAGTAACTGTCTTTAAAGTCTCCTCGGCGGCCTGTTGAGCCCCCAAGCCCGCCTTCATAAAATCCACCGCCATTTTAGCTACTAGATAGCGGATAAACACCTCACCGCTGCCGGTCAGCACGGCTCCGCCAGCCCCGTTTTCAGCGTACAGGCCACAGCCCACCAGGGCCACATCCCCCACCCGTCCCGGGAGCTTTAAGGCTCCGCCTCCGCTGGAGGTAGCAGCCGCCAGGTTACCTTCCTGGTCCAGAGATAGAACTCCAACCGTATCATCAGCCATCCAGTCCTTCAACTTTACCCATTCCTGTAAAACTCCGGGCACGGGCAAACCAGCCTCTAACTTGTCTCGCTTCTCCTGCCATTCATCAAGGCGCGCTTGGGTTATCAGTTCTTTTTGCTCACAGCCTAAAGCCCGAGCGAAATTAACTGCCCCCTGACCGACAAGGAGGACATGATCGGTATTTTCCATAACCTTTCGGGCAACGGCCACCGGATTCTTGAATCCCTGCAGGGCTCCTACGGCACCGGCCTTCATGATGCGGCCGTCCATTATCGCGGCATCAAGCTCCACCTGCCCGCTGAGGTTCAACCGGGCGCCAACGCCGCAGTTAAAGATGGGGTTTTCCTCCAGACACATTACCGCGGCCTGGACCGCATCCAACGCGGTACCAGCGCGCTCCAGGCCCTTCAAGCCAATCTCGGCTGCCTGGGCCGCCCCTTGGGGAAATTCATCTTTAGCCGGGCTCATCGCGCCGCCCAGGACGGCAATGGTCGCTTTCAGCAAACGTAAAGCTCCTTACTTATATGGTCCAAGACCTCGCGACCGTCCGAGGTGATCAGGACGTTGTTCTCTATATTGACGCCGCCGACCCCGGAGATATAGAATGGGGCCTCCACCGCGATGACCATTCCTGGTTGCAACTCCTGCTCACTATCGGCCTCGATAAAAGGAGGTTCCCGGACGATCAGGCCAAAGCTGTGGCCCATATCCGCCCTATGGTAATTGGCGTATCCTCCCTTGCGCACCGTTTCCACACCGGTGTTAAACAGTTCCTTAAATTTTACCCCAGGTCGAATCATCTCCACCATGCGGGTCTGGGCTTCCAGACAAACAGAGAAAATCGGCTTAAGCTCATCGGGCAACTTGCCTACACAGGCGGTGCGGGAAATATCGCAAAAATATCCCTGGTGAATGGCGCCCAGGTCGAAACGGACTACGTCGCCGACCCTCAGACGATAGTCGCCGGCCACATGGTAGACCTCTCCACTATTAACTCCGGCACCCATACTGGTAGTGCCCCAATCGCATCCCTGGCCTAGAAGTTCCTGTTTGTAAACCTGGAGGACCTCCCTTTCGGTAATCCCCTCCCTGATCACCGATATGGCCTTAACCAAGGCCTGCTCCGCCGTTCTCACCGCCGCGCGCACCTTTTCAATCTCCTCGGCCGATTTTATCTTCCTCAGCTCCCAAAACAGATTGGCGGCCTCTTTGAACCTGGCTTGGGGTAGGAGCCGGCGGAGATTATCTATTGCCGAGGCCGATAGCCAGGCATGCTCCAGACCCAAAACCGGGCTATTTCCCGCCTTCTCGACGATCAGCTGGCTCAAGCATTCCACCGCGGTAGGCGCCAAAACCTCCACCCTCCCTTTGGGCCGCTCGATATATATATTGGTAGAGCAGAATCGAATATCTTTAAAACGAGAATATTGGCGGACCACCCCGGCGACCCCGGCGCTACAAACCAGTGCCGGATCTCCTTGCTGGGGCAAGAGAGCAAAGACGCTCTGCGATATCCTCGCCTGGTTAAATACGCCCCGATTTCCCACCGAGGGGATAACAGGAAATCCGCTGGCATAAAAAATGTTCTCCGGGCAACTGGCGACCAAAAGGTCGATGCCCGCTTGGGCCATCAGGGCCCGGGCTCTATTCAGATCCATGTCTTTCCATCACCGCTTTTACCAGGGCACGAAACTCCTTCTGGCTGACCGGGCCTCTCTTCTCGAGAGCCAGGTTCTTCAAATCGGCCACAATCTCATCCACTCGGTCGAAGGCGCCCTTAATTCTCAGCTTGTCAAGCATATATTCTACCGAGCCTCGACCACTCATCTTACCCAGTATCACCTCCCGGCCTCTGCCCACCAACTCCGGTGAATATCCTTCCACCGCAGGCGGGTATTTCACCAACTGGGACACTACCACGCCACTTTCCCTTTTAAAGACGTTGGCCCCCACCACCGGCTTTAAGGGAGAAAGCGGTATGCCAGAGATTCTTTCCAGCTTGCGAGCTGCACCATACAATTTGTCCAGCCGGACATCTATCTCATACCCGTATAAAAGCTTCGCCGCCACGGCCAACTCAGCGATATCGGTGTTACCCGTCTTCTCTCCCAGGCCGTTGATGGTCACGTGGGCCCATTCGGCCCCGGCTTTGATAGCGGCCAGGGTGCAGGCGCTGGCCAGGCCAAAGTCGTTATGACAATGGACCATAACCGGCACATCAACCCAACTTTTTACCCTCTCCACCAGGAAAGCCATCGCCTCCGGGTTAGCTACCCCTAAAGTATCTACCACAACCACCTCATCCGCGCGCCCGTCAACGACCGCCTGCTGGTAAACCTGTTCCAGGAATTTAAGCTCGCTGCGGCTGGCATCTACAGCAAAAAAGGCAGTGTATAGGCCCCGACTCTTGGCATAAAGAAGATTCTCCCGCATCATACCCAGGATTCTTTCCTGGCTGAAGTCGTAGGCCTTCATCTTGAAAGGGCTGGTCGGCGCTTCAATAACTACCCGGTTAACCCCCACCTCCAGGCAAGCGTCAATATCCTCTCGGCGACAGCGGCAAAAACCCCAGATCTCGGCTCTCAGGCCGGCCGCCAAAATCAACTCCACCGCCTTCTTGTCCTCCGTAGAGACGATGGGCATCCCGGCCTCAATCCTCTCTACGCCCAACTCGTCCAGCGTCTTGGCTATTTCCAGCTTGGCCTCTTTGGAGAAGGACAACCCTACAGTTTGCTCCCCGTCCCTCAAGGTGGTGTCGTAAAACCTAAGTTTCTTCGGGCCGCCGGTAATGTTATAGGGACTCACCCAGAAACCCTTTCCTTCATTTTCCACGTCTGATTTCCCCTAAAGCTTTCTTTATCCATTTGAGCGCCTTCTCTATATTAGCGGCCGAGTTGGCGTAGGAGAACCTCAAGTAACCCTCCCCCCCGCTGCCAAATCCATCGCCTGGTACAGTGACCACACTGGCCTCCTCCAGCAGGTATTGGGACAATTCCAGGGAGCCTATTCCCACCCCCTGGGTGTTGGCGAAGGCAAAAAATGCTCCCTTAGGCATGGGACAGCGCACCCCCTCAATATCATTCAGGCCCTGGACAAGCAGCACCCGCCGGCGGTCGAACTCCTCCCGCATAAGCTCGGTGTCATTCTGACGGTCTTTCAGGGCCTCAATCCCCGCCATCTGGCAGAAGGCCACCGCGCAGGTAGTGGAGCCCTCCTGAACCTTCCGGACCGCCTGGATGAGGGAGGCCGGGCCGGCTGCGTAACCCAGCCGCCAGCCGGACATGGCATAACGTTTGGAGAAGCTGTTAATTACCACCGTCCTTTCCGCCATCCCCGGCAAACCAGCAATGCTCTGATGCTGGAAACCGTCGTAAACAAATTTATCGTAGACCTCATCAGAGAGGACCACCAGGTTATGCCTCTTGGCGATGTCGGCCATCTCAGCTAAGCTTGCCTCTGACAGTACCGAACCGGTGGGGTTATGGGGCGAGTTTATGATCAGCATCTTAGTTCTGGGAGTGATTTGCCTCTTAAGCTCTTTCAGGTCCAACTGGAAGTCCAACTCCTCCCTGAGGATGATAGGAACCGAATTGCCCCCGGCCAGGCGAACGGCCAGATCAAAAGCTGGAAAGCAGGGGTTGGGTATTATTACCTCATCTCCCGGATTTATCATCGCCAGCACGCAGCTGAACAAGGCGTGCTTGGAACCCGGGGTTACCACGATCTGGTTGGCTGGATCGTACTTCAACGAGTGGTCAGCCTCGAGCCTTTCGGCAATGGCCTCCCTCAACTTGAGAATACCGGCGCTGGAGGTGTAGCGGGTATAACCGCTCTTTATCGCCTGGTCGGCCGCCTGTACCACGTGATCCGGGGTGGCAAAATCCGGCTCGCCAAACTCCAGATGGATAACCTCCCTCCCCCCTCGCTCCAGCTCCTCCGCCCTGGCGAACATCTTCTGAAGCAGGTAAGGCTTAAGCCTGCCCATCCTTTCGGCCAGGACTAGACCTTTCTGTGCCATCACCAGGCTGCCTCCTCTCCATATCCACCACCAGGTCCCTGAGGACGGGATGCCCCCGGACCGGCTCAATAACTAATTCGCTGGGCTCCTTTAGCACAGCTTTGCAACTCAAGATCGGCTTGCCATTGACCCGCACCTGGCAGATATTGCACAGGCCGATATGGCAAGAATATCGTACGGCCAACGGCTCTTGCTCCTGAATAGCCTCCAGGGCCATGAGCACGCTCATACCTTCCACATAAGGGACAGTGTAGGTTTCAAACTCCGGTGGCCGGTCTGAATCTGGGTCGTATCTCAAAACCTTAACCCGAAGTTCCTTCAACCGGTCTCCTCCAAAGGCACCTTGGTGACTACTACCGGCTGAGTAGTCAGCTGGGGCCCGTCATCCGTCCTCTCGATTACGGTATTCCTCAACCACTGGCGTCGGCTGGTGGGGAAGTCTTCCCGGTAGTGGCCTCCCCGGGACTCCTCCCTGAAAAGGGCGGTGGTGGCTATCAGCTCGGCCGCGTCCAGGATATTCTGAAGCTCCAGAGCTTCCATCCACTCGGCATTGAATATGCGGCCTTTTATTCCTGGGCAAACCCGGGGTAGATCCTCAACCTTCATCCTTGATATCTCCTCCAAAGCCAGCTTAAGATCATGGCCGTTACGTATTATTCCCACCTTATCCCACATAACCTCCTGGAGCCTTTTTCTCAGCTGAATAGGCCGCAATCCCTGTTTTCTCCTCAGAATAGAGCTGATCCGATTTACTTCCTGAGTCAACTCCTCGCTATCGGGCTCAGCCTGACCCACCTCCCGGGCATATTGGACTGCGTATTTACCAGCCCGCTGGGCCGATACCTGCGTCTCAATAAAAGCAGCGCCAGGAAGCCGGTTGGCCCCATGGACACCTCCCACCGACTCCCCGGCGGCGAACAGACCAGGGAGCCTGGTGGCCCACCTCTCATCCACTCGTATCCCACCGCAGAAGAAGTGGCTGGTTGGCGAGACCTCCGCGGCCACCTCCCGCAAGTCCAGACCATGCTCGAGAAGGTTTATCCCCCTTAAGGTCCAGTTGGGCGCCATCTTATCGACCACCTCCTGGATGGCCTCTTTCCCCAGATGCCTGGCGTCCAGCCAAACGCCGCCATTTTCAGTTCCCCTCCCTTCCTTGACCTCGGTGAATACAGCTCGGGAAAGTACATCCCGGTCGGCGAACTCCATATTTTCAGGGTCATACCTTTCCAAGAACCGCTCTCCCAGGCTGTTATACAGCCTGGCCTTGAGCCAAGTTCGCATAAATGAAGGAATTCCTTCATCCTCCTTGAGGACCCAGGGGGTAACCATGGCCAACGGGAAAAATTGCACGAACTCCATATCCACCAGCTGAGCCCCGGCCCGGTACCCCATGGCAATGCCGTCGGCGGTGCTCTCCGGGGTCCCCGCGCTCACCTTGTACAGGTGCATACCGCCCCCAGTGCAATCGATAACCGCCTTGGATCTAATCGCCACCACCTCCCCGGACTTCAGCTCCAGGCCGACGGCGCCCACCACCTCTCCTTGGGAGGATTTAAGGTAGTTGGAGATGAAAAAGTCATTCAAGACGGTTACATTGGGAGAACGGCGGACCATCTTTCTTAAGACCTTCATCCAGGCGATGCCCACCCCAAAGCCTACCGACAGCGCCCGTGGGTAGGTGTGGCCGTACATCTTGGTCTGAAGGTATCTCCCGTCCGGGGCGCGGTCCCAGGGCACACCCCATTCAGTCAGCTCATCCATTCTCTCCAGGGCTTCGTGGCAGACAATATCTGCCAGCCTCTGGTTGGCCAAAAATCGCCCCTTGACCACGGTATCCCGGAGATGAACGTCCGGGTTGTCCCGGGGGTCGGCATAACCGAAGGCAGCCGATACGGAAAAAACGGCTTTAAGGGTGACTCCACTCTTGGCCATGATGCTCTTGGTGACCATTAACACCCGGGCCTGATGAGCCGCTTCGAGGGCAGCCCGGGCCCCAGCCGCCTCACTGCCGATTATGAGTATGTCGGTGGAAATCTCTCGGTATCTCTTCACCTAGTCGACTCCCAAAATCTCCGCCATGTTCCCCCCCATTATCCTTTCCACCGACCTTTCATCAAGGCCCATCCCCAGGGGGGGCTTCCAGGCCAAGACCTCCACGGTTCGCAACTGACTTCCTATCTCCAGCAGGGGACAATCGCTGCCGAATAACAGTCGTTCCGGCCCCAGCGCGGCTACCGCCTCCTTCAACCTGGGGAGCACTGCCCAACTGGTCTCCAGGAAAACGTTGTCGTTTTTCCTGGCCAGATAGACGGCCTCATCAGCATAGGTGACCTTCTGAGTGCCCAGATGGGCAATTATGATTGTGGCGGCAGGGAAGGCCTCGGCCAACGGTGCCATCAGAACCGGTAGGGCAAAGGGCGAGTCACCCGTATGAATGATAATAGGTGCTCGCAGGCCCACGGCAGCCTCAACAATAGGAAAAAGCAGCTTCGTGTTCTTAGTAGGAAGATAGCTGTGCACGGTGGGATGCAACTTTATTGCCCGGAACCCCTCTTCCTTAATCAGCTGCTCCATATCCCGAATGATGCTATCCAGGCCCAGGTTGGGATTGACCATCACAATACCCAAGAACCTGTCCCGGTACTTTCTCACCGAAGCAGCTATATACTGATGTTGGTCTAAAACAGTGGTTCCTGGAACTATAGTCTCACCGGTATGAGGCTGAATAAGGGCCAGCTCCACCCGCCGTGGACGTCCAAGGATAGTAAAAGGGCCGTCCATATAATCCAAAAGCTCTTCCGCCTTAAACGGAGGATGGCCAAAGATACCGGAGGGCTTATCAGATAAGTGGACATGGGTATCTATTATCATGTGTCACTTCAATCAACTTATACTGAATTTAATTATGTATAACAGCTTTTTAGTTATTAACACTGGGCAGAAAGACCTGTCAACCCCTTTGTCAGAATAAAACCTCTGCTATGAGACCTGGGTGATACTCCCCAGGGGAAGAGCCAGGTGTTATCGGGGAGAAACCCTCACCGGGACGGGTTCAGCTGGAAGTGCTAGTAACCATATTCTTTCCACCGGGCGAGCACTTTTTCTCTTATATGGGCTGGCCAGCCGCTCTCAAAATCGACCGGGACGGGCACCTCCTTTTTGTCCCATTCCGCGGGAAAGGTGGCATCCAGCAGAATCCTGACGCCCTTTCTACTCTTCTTTTCCTCAGGCGTTAAAAAAGGCCAGAGCGGGATACCGGGCGTCGCCTTTTGAACATGTACGCCGTTAACCGGATGAAGCCGGGTGGTCAAGCACCAAAACACTTCATCAGAATTGGTAACATCCACATCTTCTCCCACCACAATTATGTAAGGCCGCAGGATGCCGGCCTTGCTGCCCCACAATGCGCAGGCCAGGGTATGGACGAATCCGGGATAAGGTGACCTGGCTGAGACTATGACCGCTAAGTTGTGGGGTGGGACATAAAGGGACTGGAACGGGATCCCGGCCTTCTTTAGCTCGCCAGCAAGCACCGAGCTTAAGACGATGGAATCGGAGACCCCTTCTTCGGTCCAGGGTTTCCCCGTGTTGGAAAAGGCCAGGATAGGCGCGTCCCGGTAAGTTATACGTTTCACCTTGAAGACCGGACTCTCTGTTCCTCCGGTAGCGTAGCCGGTGTATTCGGCGAAAGGCCCCTCCATTCTCCTTTCCTTCACTACCTCGCCCTCCAAAACGATTTCCGAGCTGGCCGGCACCTCCAGGTCGCAACTGCCGCATTTTACCAGCTCTATCGGCTGCTGGCGGATAGCCCCTCCCACTTCGGCTTCGTCCACGTAGGCGGGCAAAGGCGCGGAAGCAACTATGTTGCAGACCGGCTCGGTCCCTATAGCTATAGCCATGGGCATCGATTCAGCGCGAGGCTCGTACTTCTGATAAAAAACGCTGGGGCCATGCTGCATGGGACTGGCCAAAAAACCTAACGAATCGGCATCAAGGACCATATGCCGGTAAGTGCCCCAATTAACCCAGCCGCTATCCGGGTCCTTAGTGATGTCGATGTGCCAAGTTCCCAGGAATCGGCCCCCATCCATCTCATGGATAAGAGGGGCCGGCAATTTCAGCAGGTCTATTTGATCACCCTCAAGCACGTTCTCCTGGCAGGGCGCGCTGGGAATAAGCACCGGCTTAACCCGACCCCGTAAGCGCTCGGTGAATTCCTCGATGATCTTAATGGTTGGGGTATCCTTGGGCAGACCTATTGCCAGAGCGAAACGGCCTTGGATAACCGGCTTTGTCGGACCCAACAGGGCCCCTAGTAGCCTGAATCCTGCCGGGTAACCTTTAATGTTTTCGAAAAGGGGGGCTGCCTCCTTTAAGTCCATGGCCCTCCTTGTTATCGCGCCCGCCTCCAGGTCCCAGTCGACCTCGGCTTTTACCCTGTTTAGCTCCCCTTCTTTTTCTAGTACTTCCACAAATTCTCTCAAATCCCGGTAAGCCATCTCTTCCTCCTCCCGCTCGGTATTCCCAATCAAGCAGGCATTATAGCCAGCTGATGTTTTGACCTATTATCAAGAGTCCATTTTCTGTTACATTTACCACCCCAGCCGATTTGTCAAGTCCTTTTTGTCACCCATGTCTCGTAACAAGATACCGCAGCCGTTCATTAGCTCTTGACTTCACATGGGTTTTAGGACAAGTTACGGAAGCTGCTCATCGCCTAATAGGATACCAAGATGACCTCCCATAGAAAGGTGTTGGCCCTGCTGGCCTCCTCCCATGCCGTTATCCATATGATCATGGGCATAATGGCGGTAACCATGCCCACTATCGTCCGGGAGTTGGGCGCCAGCTTTACCCAGGTGGGGATTATGCGTGGCGCCCAGGCGCTGAGCGCTGGTGCCGGCAGTGTGGCGGGTGGGTTGGCCACTGACCTTATTGGTAAACGAAAGCAGTTACTGGTCCTCTCCTTGTTGTGGCCCACCGTTTTCGTCTTCCTGGGCGGCTTCTCTCCCAGCTTTCTTTATTTTGCTTTATTCATGGTAGTGCGGGAACTGCTGGGCGGATTCCTTTGGCATCCTCCGGCGATGGCCACCATTGCCGAGATGTTTCCCGGCCGAAAGGCGTTCGGTTTTTCCCTTCACGAGGCGGGGGCAAATATCGGCAGCAGCGTGGGGCCGTTGGTCACCGGTTTCCTGCTGACCTATATAAGCTGGCGGATGATCTACCATGGTTATCTTATTCCCGGGTTGGCCACCGGGATGATGATTTGGCCTGGTTAAGACCCTTCCATTGCTTTTTATCGTCTCCGGCCTCTTGGGTGTGAGTCTATTTGCCATTCGCTCGGTGATGGTCGCCTTTGCCACCGACCTGACTCCGGCGGAATTGGGTGGCACTGCGGTCGGATTTATCTACACCTTCCAACGGATTTTTGGCGCCTTAGTTCCCCTGATAGCCGGATATATCGCCGATCTTTACAGCTTAAGCCAGACGTTGTATTTCCTGGCCATATGCATGGTTGCTGGTGCCCTGTCCGTCCATTTCCTGGCCCGGAAGTGAAAGCCTGCTCCAGCCCAGAGCGGGATTAGATACTGTGCGGTATCAGAAATACCGTTACAGTTAGGGCGCATCCAGCTAGCACCAGCCAGGAGAAGCATCGTGAACCTATCAGGAAGTTTCCTCCCTTTGCAAGCCGAAAGGGGTTGCCCTTGAATAAAACCATAACCACTATCCAGTAAACTAAAGTAATCAAGGTCTTGTTGTCGGTTATATCCGTGCCAAAGGGGATGCCGCTCCAGGCCACTCAAAAGGCCTGGTAAACCACCGCCAGGCCCAGGGGAATGCCGGCTACAAAGAAAAGCACGGTTCCCCAAAGCGCCAAGGGATAAAGGTTGCGGTGAAAGTTCCCCATAATGAGATAAGACAAGGCATAATAGAAGGCATGCAGGATCACCAGGAAGGCTCCCACCATGAACAAGATGTGAGAGTACAACAGCCACCGTTTCTACTGGCCCACCCAGCGAACGAAAAAGGGCTCTTCCTCATCGCCTTTGCTCTGAGAAAGGGTGAGCTTAATTCCGCCTGAGGATTCGGCTGCCAGAACATAGAACGTCTTCTTGCCTTTGCTTTGGCCCGGTAGCCATTAGAAGGTATCTATCAGTGCCCTCCAAGCTGACCATGGCACGGCGCTGAAAAATTTTGCCCTCCTTATCCTGCTTGAAGAAAACGGTCACTCTAGGCTCAGCTGACTACAAAGAATTATGATTCACGGTAACAGAGATGAGGGCCGGGGCATTTTCATTGCGGTCGTTCCGGGGAAGGTGAATCATGCTAAACCCCGACTTTTACGCCACCTCGACCGGACTTTTAAGCATTATATACGTCCCCACATAGGCGGAGACGCTAACCAGCAGCAAGAATATGACCAAAGGCCGGAATTGAGACCTCATGGTTTTTTCCTCTTAAACTCATATTCGAAACTTGCCCGGTTGACAGGAAGGTCTCCCCGCTTTACCACCTTTCCGTCCTTAAAAACGGTGTAACTCTGCCAGCCGTAGTAAAAAAGCAATCGGGCCAGTCGGCTGATGGAGTTCTCCCCAAGCCCAAAAAAGGCGGAGACGATCTTGTTGGCGGCAAACGGGCTCTTGAAGGATACCAGCAGGGCATGGCCCGCATCTTGATAGGTCTCTTCATCCAGCCGGAAAAACCCTGGACCCAGTTCGATCCCGGCCGGAAGCCTATCTTTAACTCTCTTCCAGAGAGCATTTTCCTCAGTGCTTCCCAATATGAGAAGGGAATTGGCAGCCAATTCCGACCGGGTCAACTCTCTATCCAATATCACCTTTGCCTTTCGATTCTTCCTGATCCTGTCGGCGATTTGTTGGTAAGCAAGCTTATTCATCCCCTGGGCATGGCTGGGAAGGACGATAACGGGGTGATCGTCATATATGACCAGATTAAGGTTGGGGGGTATCTCCTCAAGCTCAAGTCGGCGAAACAACTCAAAATCCGGGTCGATGGCCAGCTTTCTGGGCGCTGCCGCGCGGATAAACTCGAATCTCTCTCGAGCGGATTTTACCGGCAACACAACTACTTCCTTCCTTCCCCCTGGCCACTCCATCACCACGGGCACATTCAAGCGGAAGGGGCGACCTTCTTGAACTAGGTTGATTGTTATGAGGAAACCGTCTGGCTCTCTTCTGCCTTCGACCCGGCCCAATCTGATTCGGGGCGCTCCCGGGGATTTGACCCACTGATGAAAGAACCAGTCCAGGTCAATGCCGCTGGCGCGTTCAAACGCATTTTGAAGCCCCTGCCAACCGACTCGGGTCCCTCCCCGTTCGCTCAGCAGCACCCTTAGGCCTTGAAAAAAAGCCTCATCGCCCAGCATTCGCCTCAGCATGTGAAACACCATCGCCCCTTTCTGGTAGCCGATGGCCTGGTCGGTGATATTCCTTTTTTGGACAAACCTTTCCAGGGGATAGTCCTGTCCCGGCCTTATATAGGTATAAAATTCCTGCAGCATACGTCTTCTCAAAAGTGCGGCAGCTTGCTTCCCCTCCTTCTGCTCTCTATAAAAATAGTTAGCCAGGTAGGTAGTCAGCCCCTCGGCCCAATTCTGGCCATCCTGAGAGATGAATACGTAATTGCCGAACCAGTTATGAACGATCTCGTGGCCCAAGGAGTAAGGCTGGATATAGAGCCTCTCGATAACACCGCCTCCTAAAAGGGTAAAGGAGGGCAGGCCATAGCCGCTGGGAAAGAAGTTCTCAACGATGGCGAACTTGCTGAATGGGAACGGGCCGAGCAGGTTGGAATAGAAACGGATATATTCGGCGGCGGCCTCCATATAACGAGCCGAGAGGGCCATATTTTGGGGCTGGAAATAAGTGTAAATGTCCACCCCGGCCAAACGCTTTCTGGCCAGCTGTAACCTGCCGGCAACCAGGGTTAGAGAGTCGGTGCCAATATTGGCCCGCCAGGACCAACGCAGCCTATCCCCGCTTTGAACCCTTTCCTCCAGCTCGCCCTGGGTGATGACTTCCCAGCCCCGGGGGGCGGTTACCCGAATCGAGAACCGGGCCAGGGATGAAGGTAGGTCCGGATACCAGTTGGTTGTGCCCGCCAGATAGACCCCAGCTTCGCTAATTACCCCGCTAGTGAGGCTTCCCACCAAGAAACGCAGGCCCGGGGAGAACTTGGGTGGATCATAGATCACACCCTGGTAGGTCACCACCAG
>JAZFTZ010000135.1:0-2093 GCA_036446955.1 Thermodesulfobacteriota bacterium | reverse complement strand
CGACCGAAAGCGCCTGCTTTTCGTGCATCATGCCGAAGGCGCCGGCCATCCCGCAGCAGCCGGTATCCAGAAGCGTCGCATCGCCGCTTGCCCGTGCTGCGAGGCGCTGCGCCACGGAGGTGTCGGTAATCGCTTTGGCGTGACAATCGTTGCTACCAGCCAAGCTTTGCGAGATGAGATCAGGAAGAAATGGTCACTTTCAGACTCAGAGCTTTCCTCCGCACGCGGGTAGCGGGAGATCACCTGACTCCCCCTAAAGGATAAAAATGAGGCGGGGTGTGAAATTGTCAAGCCGCCGCTCTCACCTTGAATTGCAATATATAAGACCTCTTCTCTTGCTTGAAAGGGCGCCCGCTGTCAAATGTTTTTTGGTCTCTTTGGACCAGAGGGGACAAGAGCAAAGAAGGTTCCCAACCACGAGGGGGGACGGTCTTATCCTCATGACTTAACCGGGGCAAAGATGTTGACCTTCTCTGTGTTCTCTATATATCGGGCAAAGCGGTACTTATTTTCGATTCCGTGCATAGTTGGGGCAGGGACCTTTTCCCACCCTTTTTCCGTCTTGACTATTACCACACTAGGACCTTCCCGACTCATTGACTCTTTGGCCGCGGGGATGAATTCTTCCAGGCTGGCAATCGTTCGCACTTCCTTTATACCGGCGGCCCGGGCCAGGCCGGCCAAATCGCTCACGTCCGCGGTAGCCGAAGGAAAGCCGCCGGCGGCATAATAACATTCGTTGTCAAAACAGAGGATGATAAGGTTGGCGGGCCGTTGCTGGGCCACAACCGGGAGGATGCCCAGGCTCATAAGCATACTGCCGTCGGTCTCCAGCGCGATCACCTTTCGATGAGGCAGGGCCAGGGCCAGACCCAGCGCGGTGCCGGTGACCAGACCCATGCCCATAAGGTAGAGGTTGGCTTCTCGCTTATTGAGGGAGTTCCACTCATGGGTTGTACCGGCCAGGCTAGCGACCACCAACTCCTCCTTTAGCTGGTCGGATAAAAACTTCAAGCAATCGTATCTTTTTACCATATGGTTTCCCCTCCCAACAGGATAGCTGCCGGCAGTTGCATGGAGCTTAATGAGACTTGCACCTTGGCTATCGCTTCCTTTATCTCCGCCGCCTTGCTGACTACTGTATAGCGGATGCGAAGGGCTTGCAGCAGCGGCTCAATGCCCCAGCCCTCGATTACCGAGAACCAGCGGGCTTCACTAAATTCGCCCCGATAACTCATCATCAACAGCATGGGAAAGCCGAAGGTGATGGCACTGCGCCGCAGGGCGTAAGCTCCCAAGGAGAGGCCGCAATTCTCCATAAGCATAACCGGCCTTTTTCCTCCCAGCCAGGCGCCGCCGCAGATGGCGATGCCATCACCCTCGTTGCATACCGGCACATAGGGAAGATCAGGGTCATCCATCACCAGCTGGTTAAGTTCCTTCAGAGCCGTGTCAGGCAAAGAGACAACTAAATCTATGCCCGCCTCCTTCAAGCCCGCCAAGACAATCTGGGCCGTTTCCTTAGACATCATCTGGTTAATCCTCCTCACTAAACGGTCTCGCCTTGAGGCAAATATCCTCTCTCGAAACGAGAGGTTTCCATTTTTCCTGTATTTAACCGGGATTTACCATTTAAACTCTTCGGCTCGCAGGGGACTCGACCTCGTCCCTTTTGACTATTATTTTCTTCTATACCAATGCACCAGATCTTCAAGAAAAAAATCTAGCAGGCAACCGATAGCATCTTGGCCGTGGATTCCAGCACCCAAAAACAACTGTCTCCCGGCCTAAGAAGGCTTCAGCCTGAGCGCAGGCGGTACTCTTCCCCTTTTGGCCTGATCTGCCGGTGTTCAGATGTGCGGCCTATCCAGGTGCCAGGCGTAACCGGGCTACCCGCTCCAGGATGGCGGCAAATACGTCTCTGGGCACGGTCACCTCAGCCAACTGAAAGATAATCCGCCGGGCATGGCGCACAATCCGTCCTCCCATCTTGATCAGCTTTACCTGAAGGCTGCGCAATGACCAGTCCTTGATTGCCTCTGGTAAGCCCAGCCTGCGCAGGAAGTTGCCCAGGTTGTAGGCCAGGACGAAAA
>JAZFTZ010000134.1:0-11259 GCA_036446955.1 Thermodesulfobacteriota bacterium | reverse complement strand
CGGCAATGGCGAACAGCACTTCGGCTACCGCGTTCTCCACTGAGGTATGCTGGTCGAAATACATCGACGGGTCGGGCACGTTGTCAAATGGTGCCTTGATCAGTTCCCAGTAATCCACATAGCCCATGGCCCTTCCTCCTTGGCTGTACCGTTAAAACCCCACTAAGCGGTTTGGCACAGGAAGTCGAGAATCTCTTCCAGGCTAAACCTCCTCAGCCTTCCCAGTTTATAGCTATTAATGACCCCTGACTTGGTCCACTTTCCCAGTGTGGAACGGCTTATTCCCAACATCCGGCACACTTCCGCGGAATTAAGCAGCCTGAGCGACCTTAACGGCTTAAAACTTATGGTTAACACTCCCCCCTCCTGAGCATCTCTAATCTCCAGCCCTATGCCCTCAATTTGACCCCCACTAATTCTTTCCCAGGGGATCTTTGACTTTATCTGTTGGTATTGAGAGGGACTGATGTCGATATTGACTGTGTCTTTTTCAAGGGGCGTTTGGCCGGGTTGTGGCTCAGGGGGCTTCTGTGTTGGCTCAGGCTTGGATTCGGGTTGGGTACTGCCCCCCTTCTTCCGTCGCCGCACTATAGTAATTTTTTCCACTTATCGTCCACCCGTGCCACTGGCAAGGCCAACAAGAGCAACTGGTACAGGTACAACTGTTAGATATATCAGCTGGAGACGGAAGTCAACTCTTTTCACCAATTTTCCGACCAGCACTGGTCAGGTGAATATACTTGACTGGGTGCGAAATTTCGTTTAGATTTGTCGATAGTGACCTTGGAAACGGGTTGAAGGTATTTGTCATGTCTTTTGGGCCGTTGCAGAGGTTTCTCGCCGTATCTATTGGTATCCACCTGTTGCTCTTCTTGTTTCTAAGCCATTATCTCCCCCAACCCAAGCTCGACCGTAACAGGCCTTTTTTAGTAGAGGTTATCCCCCTGCCCAAGCCTAAAAAATCGGTTAAGCCTGAGAGACCCACAGCGTTGTCGGATGTTTCCCGGAAGGTGGAAAGAGAGACCCGGCGAAAACAGCTGCCTCGGTCAGGCTCCAGTCTGGCGCGTTTGCCTTCTCCAGCTAAGCCGAAGCTAACCCCTCCGTCTCGGGCCGGTGAACCCAAATTGCCGGCAAAGGCACCCACGCCTCCTTTGCCCCCCAGTCCAAAGGAAGAAGTTGAGCTAGCCCGGCCGGCCCCCAGCCCGAAGGAAGAGGTAAGAGTGGCTCGAAAGGCCCCCAGCCGGATGCCTTTGCCTCGACCGGAGCCGTCATCTCCTCCCAAAGAACTGACAACGAGAGAGGCCAAGATTGCTCTCCCTAAGGTATCACCGCCAGAGGAGATACCGGTGAAGCCCGAGCCTAGGGAGTTACCGGCCATCGCTAATTTGTTTTCGGCTCCGCAGGTAGGGCAGGCGCCTTCATTAGCCGAGGAGATTTCACCGCAGCTAAAGAAAGAACCCACTAGAAGACAAAAGATTGATATAGCCCGGGTAGCGCCATCCGCTTCCTTGCTTATCCGGCCTTCAGAGAAGCCGAAACCCAAGCCCTTACCTCGGGTCCGCCAGCTTATCCCCTCGGCGCAAAGGTTAGCCCGGCTGCGTCCTCGAAAAGAGGAGGGCACAGCTAGGGAGCTACCCAGGGAGGAGACAGTCTCTTTAAATACCAAACAATTCAAGTATTATTCATATTTCGTCAAGCTTAAACATAGGATAGAGAATGTCTGGAACTACCCCTATGAGGCCCAAGTCCAGGGGCAACAGGGTGAGTTGTTTATGGAATTCAGCATAACCAGGAACGGGGCGTTGGAGAGGACGAAACTTTTGCGCTCCTCTCAATATACCGTTCTCGATGTGGAGGCGCTGAGGGCGGTCAGGGTGGCCTTGGAATCGCCATTGCCCTTGCCTAAGGAATGGGGCCTGGACAGAATCAACGTCCGAGCCAGCTTTAACTACCAGCTAAATTTCTGGAACCCGATTCAATAGAGTTCTAGGGGCCGCCGCTATCGCTTCAGGGGCTAAATCCGGCGGTTCCCTTACGCTTAAGGATCGACTACAAACAGGGGAAGGAACTCCCTTTTTTTCACATCAACGATCCCTCGGTCAGTCATCTTTATCCTGGGCAGGGTGACAAAAGTAAGGAAGATAAGCGCATTCAATGGCCGCTCCAGCCGCGAGCCGCTGGCGCGCAATCGTTGATTTATGGCGTTAAGCCTGGCACCCACATAGCTGGCCGGCTTCAACGAACAGGTGCCGGCCAGCGGTAACGGAAGCGTCTCCAATAATTTTCCCTTGTCCACTATGACGATTCCGCCCTGCTTCTGTCGAATCCAGTTAGCCGCCTGGGCCATGTCGGCTTCCCGGTGGCCAATGACGACCAGGTTGTTTTCGTCGAAGTTTACCGATGAGGCCACCGCTCCCAATCTGCTTCCGAATCCTTTTACAAATCCCACACAAAGCCGGCCAGTATTCCAGTGGCGGTCGATGACGGCAGCCTTAAGAATATCCCTGTCAGGAACGGGCAGCAGGCTCCCCTCCCGGATAGGGAGTTCCCAGACCAGCTCTTTGGTGATGCTTTCGCTGACAAACTGGATGACCCTGACACGGGCGCTGGCACCCGAGGCGCGCACCATGAACCGCTGCGGTGAAAGCTTATCTCTGATTTTGATACTGGTTAAATAGCGTGCCGGATAGGAAAATGGCTTCAGCTGAGCCAGAGGTCTGCCCGCCACACTTACCGGTCGGCCGTTGCTGATTACCGTGTGAACCTTTACCTTCCGGAGGTCGTTAAGCAGGACCATATCGGCCCATCGGCCCGGGGCGACACCGCCGATGTAGTCGGCCATGCGGTAATGTTCCGCTGGGTTCAGGCTGGCCATCTGAACGGCGGTGACCGGATTTAGGCCCAGGGTGATGGCCTCTCGTACTAGAAGATCCATGTGTCCTTCTCGTGCAAGGACCCCGGGGTCCATGCCATCACTGACCAGGATTGCCCGCCTGGTATCCAACCGACCTTTAATCAAAGCGGGGATGGTTTCGGCCAGGTCATTGCGCACTCCCCCGTGTCTAAGCATGGTCCAAAGCCCCAGGCGCAGCCGCTCGTAGACATCCCGCTCCTGCACTGCCTCATGGCAGGAGGAAATCCCAGCCGCAGCCAAGGCGGACAGCTTGTAATCATGGGCACCAGCAGTATGTCCCTCCACCCTCTTATTGGCGGACCGGGCTGCATCCATCTTGCGAAAGTAGTCGGCATCCAGATTCAATATTCTGTTCCAGGCCACCGTCTCACCCAGTCCCAGCACTTCTTCCCTGCCCATAGCTTCTTCCACTTCCTCGGGCGACATCTCCCGGGAACTTCCCAGCTTCGGGTCTTGAAGCGAGCACATGGGGACCAGGGAAAACACCTTTATAGGCAGCCCGCTTACCTCCCTAAGGAACAGCTTCATGCCCTCATATCCAAAGACGGAGACAAATTCCGCCGGCTCAGCAAATACGCAGGTGGTTCCGTGCCGCATGAATCCTTTTACAAACTCTCTCGGGGTGCAGTACAAATCGAGATGGGTGTGAGCGTCAATGAAGCCCGGGGCCAGAAACCGGTTCTGAGCCTTTATTATTCGAGTCGTGTCCCCGACGGTATGACCAGCATTCGGGCCCACGTAGACAATGCGGCCGTACTTGACTGCCACGTCTGTGCCCGGGATGATCTCGCCGGAATAGACGTTTATCAGCCGGGCTTGTTTTATCACCAAGTCAGCTTTCAGCTGGCCGGAAGCGGCCAGGACCAGCCGCTTGGCCAATTCTCTTGGGTCATTCTTCAACTTCATATCGCTCTTCTTCAGCGGGGACGGGTTCGGGCGGGGGTGTTTCTGTCGCCAATTTAGGGTCTTTGAGAAAAGAGGTTAGCCGTCTGGTTTCCAGCTCCTCGCTAATTCTATCTTCGGCAAGCTTTATGTACTCGGGGTCAGTATCATATCCCAGATAATGTCGGTTGGTCGCCAGCGCGGCCAGGCAGGTGGTGCCGCTTCCCACGAACGGGTCTAAGACGACCTCCTCCTCAAAGGTGTAAAGCTGGATTAATCTGTAGGGCAGTTCCACCGGGAAAGGCGCGGGATGCCCCACCTTTTGAGCCGACTGCGCGGGAAAAGTCCAGACGCTCTTGGTGAACTCCAGAAACTGGGCCCGGGATATGGTACTCGCCCGGCTCCCGACCTTCTTTCGGGAAAAGGAGTCTTTGCAGAAGACCAGGATGTATTCGTGGATATCCCGCAGGGTGGGGTTGGCCGGTGATAGCCAGCTGCCCCAGGCCGTTGATGGGCTGGCACTGGCCGCCTTGTTCCAGATGATCTCACCGCGCATCAAAAAGCCCAGCTGGAACATCTCCTCAATGATAAAGGCATGCAGGGGAATATACGGCTTTCTGCCCAGGTTGGCCACATTCACACACGCCCGGCCACCAGGGACCAGTACCCGATAGACTTCCGAGAATACCCGGGCCAGAAGCTGCCTGTATTCTGCCAGAGACAGGTCGTTATCATACTCTTTGCCCACGTTGTACGGAGGAGAAGTGACCATGAGATGAACGCTGCTGTCCGGGACGACCGCCTCCATATGCTCGCTGCTGTTGCAGTAAAGCTTATCCAGGGCCGAAGGGTCAATGGTAGTCTCCTCGTATGTTATCTTCTTATCTGAACCCAGATTCTGGTAAAGCTTGCTGTTGTAAAATCGGGACGAATCATGACCTATCCTCCCGGGTGACCCAAACGCGCTCGTGCGGGTGCCTTTCTTTCCTCTGGGCTCCTTAGAGCGCGTCACAACTTGCCTCAGCTTGGTCAGGTATTGGCTTCAACGACCTTTTTGACTTCTTTTGAAACTTATCCACCCATCTAGGTAATCTGAATGCTAATTCCACAAAGTCAGGATAACTGACCATCTCCGTAATTTTAGTTAAACCGCCAGCACAAAGCAACCTTTAGGTTAACAGCGGTGGTGTATTGGTAGCATCGGTAATTCCAGGGGGAGGGGCCCACGGCCCCGCCCCCTGGATAGGTCTCAGGTTACAGTAAGAACTGGTTTTCCAGGAAATAGTCTTGAGGGAAGCCCAACGCGGCCTCGCCCAGGCTGTTCTGGGGACAGGCATAGATACAGACACCGCAGCGTACGCACAGGCCCTTGTCTATCTCCACCCTACCAGCTCCGTTTTCAACCAGGGCCGGACAATCGAGCGCGGCCAGGCAGGCCTTACAACCTGAGCAGCTCGTGGTGATCTCTACCTCGGGCAGGCGTTGGGAGCTGTTTTTATCGTCATACAGGGCACAGGGATGGTCGGCGATGATAGCGGCCAGGCCGCCGTCCTCTTTCTTAGTAAAGTGGTATGCCTCTTTTACCCTAGCTACTAATTGCTTCACCTGGTAAGGGTCAACCTCCTTGATAAATCTTATCCCGATGCCTTCAAGCAGGTTTCGAATCTTTACCGGTCGTCCCTTAGAACCGTCGGCCAGCTGAGACGCGTGCGGCGGTGGTTGGTTGCCGGTCATGGCCACGGTGTGGTTGTCCAGGATGACCAATATGAACCGGGCATCAGTATGGACCGCGTTGACCAGCGCGGGCAAGCCGGCGTGAAAGAAGGTGGAATCCCCAATGGTGGCCACTATCGGCACATGTGTTCCATCCTGTTTGTAGGAATGGTAAAACCCGGCGGCAAAGTTTATGCTGGCACCCATATCCAGGCAGGTGTCCACCGCACCCGTATTAAGCCCAAGGGTGTAACAACCGATGTCGCTGGTGAAGATGGCCTGGGGCAAAGCCTGGCGAATGGCTAAGAACGAGGCCGCGTGAGGACAACCAGCGCAGAGCCGCGGCGGCCGGGGTGGTAGTTCCAGTTCCTTAACTAGTGGAGCCAGGGAATTGTCTTGCGCGGGCTCTTCATCGATAAGCCCGAACTTTCTTGCTAACGGGAACAGCGCCCGGGCGACAGTTTCCGGTTTCAGCCCGCCTTCGCCAGGCAGGCTGTTTGTTAACCGGCCCAGGACATTGCTTTTATCCTTGAGAAGTAGTTCCACCAGCGGCCCGGTTTCCTCCAGAACAAGGACCGCCTGAAAACGACTGGTGAACTCGGCCAGCAATCGGTCAGGAAAAGGGTAGGGGGTGGCCAGTTTCAATACCGGAACCAGCTCCAGCAAGCCCACTTCCCGAAGCAGGTCCCGGACCACGGAGTAACTCATTCCGGAAGCGATTATCCCCAGTGGCCGCGATTTACCATCGGCCGGGATAGTGAAGTTTAAATCGGTTCTGGAACTGAACTCATCGGCAATATCTTTGAGCTTGACGTTTAAGGCCTTGTGCAACAAATAGCGATACTTAGGGGTGGCGGCCCAGCGAGTTGGGTCTTTCTTGAAGTCACTTCTTCGGCTCAAATTCAGCGGCATACGCAGTTCAACAACACCCCGGGCATGGCATAGGTGGCCGGTAGGCCTCAAGATGACCGGTAACTGATATTTTTCCGATATCTTGAAGGCCTTGCCCACAAATTCCTTGGCTTCGGTTACCGAAGAAGGGTCCAAGACGGGCACCTTGGCCGCCATGGCAATGAGCCGGCTATCCTGCTCGGTTTGCGAAGATTCCGGCCCAGGGTCGTCACAGGATATGAGCACGAAGCCACCCACGACGCCGGTGTAGGCCGAGCTCATTAACGGGTCTAGAGCCACATTCAAGCCGACCTGCTTCATGGCCACGGCTGCCCTCTTTCCGGTCATGGCCGCAGCCATAGCTACCTCGAAGGCTGACTTCTCGTTGACCGACCATTCCAGGTAGATATTGAGCCCCAGTTCCTGCTTGTAGCGTATGAGGGCAGGTAGAATTTCCGAGGAAGGGGTTCCGGGATAAGCGGCCATAACCTGGCAACCGGCTTCAGCCAGTCCCCGGCCAATGGCTTCATTTCCTGAAAGGAGCGCGTTAGCTGACATGAGTTATTCTTGGTAAGGGGATGAATCCTGCCCCAGATGTTCACCGGCATCAAACGCGGTCAGGTTGACCTGCAGATACTCCTCTGGGCTGAGTCTTTCCAGGGTGGCTCTGAGGTCCAACTCGGTTAACTCCTGTTTTGCCCTGGCCTCGAGGAATCCCAGCAGTACCATGTTGGCTGCCATGAAGTAACCGGTGTTAGCAGCGGTGCGGTCGGCATCGACAAAAAATACCTTGATCCTCTTTTCTTCCAGCAGGTGGGCGATATCTCGACTACCCATCTGCAGTTGGTCAGTATTGACTATGACCATTCCGCCTTCCTTAACGTAGGCCAGATTCTTTAGCCCCTCCTCTTTTTCCAGAGCCAACATGATATCCGCGGTTCCCGGCCTGATTAACGGACTTTCCTCTGCGCCTATCTTTATCTGGGAGAGAACCGACCCCCTACGCTGGCTCATACCATGCGTCTCACTGACCAGCACCGGCAATCCCTTTTCCCTGGCTGCTTCCGCCAGCACCCGGGTAGTGAATAATACCCCCCGTCCGCCGATACCAGCAATGACAATCTTTGCTTGCATGATCCCTTTTGCGATATTAACGCGTTGACTTTATTTTACGGGTTTTATGGCCGGTAAACAACCCAAAACCTAGTCGGGCGGCTAGATAAACCTCCTCCTTATAATGGCGCTCAGATAATCGACTGCGCTTACCATGACGAAAGTAAAAAACAGCAGGGTGAGCAGTTTGTGCCCGAGAAACAGATTGAGGGCAATGTGTACCTCCTGACCTATCCCGCCCGCGCCCACGAAGCCCAGTATGGCCGCGGCCCGAATGTTTACCTCCCAACGGTACAGGGTATAGGAGATAAATTGCGGCAGCGCCTGGGGCATTATACCGTAAGCCAGCATCTGCCATCGGCTGGCTCCACTGGCCTCTAGGGCTTCCAAGGGAGCCGGGTCTACGTTCTCCATTACCTCAGAATATAACTTTCCCAGTACCCCGGCGGTATGGATCCCCAGCGCCAATGTCCCGGGAAAGGGTCCCAATCCCAGGGCCAGGATAAAGAGAAGCGCCCAGACGATCTCCGGTATTGAGCGAAGCAGGGTGAGCAGGCCCCGGGCCAAAAGATAAACCGCCAGCCTGGCCGGCCGGGCCGTGCTGGTGGCCAGGATGAGGGTGCGAGTGGCGAAGAAAATCAAACACAATGCCAACAAGGAGGCGATGACTGTCCCCATGAACGAGATCGCCACCGTTTCCAGCAATGCCTGGCCGGCTCTCACTAGGAAGGCCGAAGAAAGGTCAGGGGGAAACATCTCCCGGAGGAAAGAGTAAATTTGCCCGCGGCCTTCTTGGCTTACCAGGCCCAGGAAATTCGCCTCGGTGCCCAGGTAGCTCCAGACAATGGCCGCGCCGACCACTAACATTATGGCCGAGTTGCGAACTATTCTTTGGGATGGGTTGGCTATCATAAGATTCGTTTTCTAAAAGCCGTGCTCAACTGATCAACGGCCATGACCAGGCAGAAGATGATTATTATCAGGGTAACCACCTCTTTGTACCTGAACATGCGGATGGAGATCTCTATCTGCTGGCCCAGGCCACCCGCGCCGACAAAGCCTAGGATGGCCGCGGCCCGGATGGCACACTCCCAGCGGTAAAGGGTGTAGGAGATGAAGTCAGGCAGCGCCTGAGGCAGGTACCCGTAGAGCACAACTTTAATCTTACCTGCCCCCCCCACCGCCAGCGCCTCTATCGGCTTGGGGTCGACCTTCTCCAATATCTCCGAATATATCTTCCCCAAAGTTCCGCCGTAAGCAACGCCTAAGGCGAGCACCCCGGCAAAGGGGCCGAGACCCAGCGCCCGAACGAAAATGAGCGCCCAGATGAACTCTGGCACCGACCGGAGCAGATTGAGGATCATGCGGGAGAAAATATAAGGCAGATACTTGGTCTTGTTAGCCAGCCCGGTGGATGATATTGGACTCAATACCCCGGTATAGGTCAGCGTGCTGGTGGCCAATAGCCCCAGTGGGAAGCCCAACAATATGGCCAGAAGAGTGCCCATTATGGAGATTTGGACGGTCTCGAGCACGGGCCTGGCCATTAAGGACAAGAATTGGGGAGAGAACTCCGGCGGGAACATCGCGCCGAGGAAATCGGCCAGGCTGGCCCGGGCTTCGGCCGAGAAAAGTCGAAGCGGGGCTATCTCTGCCGCTTGATAGCTGTAGATGAGAAGCAGGACAAAAACGGCAAGAAAAATAAGGCTTGCCCGCGACCATCTCCTGTTAGAATGAAGGTCGGCAGGCATCGATCTTTTTGGGTGACTCATTTTGGCTGGAAAGGCAAGGAGAAGTCTCTAGCTCATATAAGGTGGCCAAGTCATCCCGCTCCAGTTGCGAGGTAGACCGATCAAAGAGTATTCTCCCCTGTTTTATGCCCACGATTCGCGGAAAATATTCCAGTGCTAAAGGCACGCTGTGCAGGCTGGTTATTAAGGTCTTCCCCGAGCCCCGGGAGATCTCGATTAATAACCTTAAAATGCCGTGAGCCCGACTGGGGTCTAGCGAGGAGACGGGCTCGTCCGCCAGTATCAAATCCGGGCCCTGCACCAGTACCCGGGCTATGGCCACCCGCTGCTGTTCCCCTGATGAGAGCTCATCTGCCCGACAAAACAGTTTGTCCGCTATCCCCACCTTTTCCAGTGCCTGGCGGGCTAACTCCACCTCTTGAGGCCATAGCAGAGACAACAGACCCTTGGCCAATGACCATTGCGCCAGCCTTCCGGCCAGTACATTATGAACCACCTTGAGTCGGCTCACCAGGTTGTGCTGCTGGTAGATGGTCCCGATCCGCTGGCGCATAAGCTTTAGCTCGGTCTTAGATAAATCGGTTGTCTCCTGGCCGCGAAAACGGAACTGACCCTTGCTGGCAGCAAGGGCGAGATTGACTATCCGGAACAGGGTGGTCTTACCGGCCCCGCTCGGGCCTAATATGGCCACCCTCTCTCCCGCTTCCACCTTGAAGTTAACTGAATCTAAAGCGGGCTGACCGTTGAAATTCTTGGTCAAGTTCTCAATCTCAATCACTTCAGTAACCCCGTTGCCCGGGCGGCCTGCTCGATTTCGGCGAAGTCCTGCTCGAAGGCCATGACGTAACCTTTGGTGCGTTGCAAATCCAATACTTTCCGGTGAGCCGGGTTGGCGTAATCCAGTGAGAGAAACGCGCGTACAATCCTGGAGATCAGGGCCCGGTCCAATCCCTGGCGTACGCTCCAGTTGTAATCAACGTAGGCGGGAGTGGTCCAGAAGACCCGCAGCTTGTCCCGATTAATTCGTCCCAACTCAAACAATTTGGCCAAAACCGCTTCATTAATAGCTCCGGCATCCACCCGGCCAGTCTCCACCCATTTGGCGGTGGCATCGTGGGCACCACTGTAGCTGAAGCGCTTGAAATCCCGCTCGGGAATTACTCCGTGCTTCAACAAGAAATATCGAGGCATCAGATGGCCGGAGGTGGAGGAGACGCTCCCGAAGGTAAACGTTTTGCCCTTCAAATCGGAGAGCCGCCTTATTCCCGAGTCCTTGGCGGTGATGAACTTGGTGTGGAACGTCAAATCCTCCTGGCGCATGACCACGGCCAGCGCGCCGCCCCGTCTTCTCGCCTGGACGTGGGTAAAACCGCCCAGCCAGGCCAGATCGACCTTCTTGGCGGCCAGGGCTTCTACCGCGGCGGCATAACTCACTACCGGTATAAACTTGACCTTCAGCCCCAACTCCTGCTCCAGATAGTTTGCCAGGGGAGAGTAGATCCTCAATAACTCAGTGGGTTCCTCATCCGGGATGGCGGTGACCTTCAACTGAGCCAAGGTCAGGGAAGCGGACGTGGGGATTATCGTCAGCAACCAGATAAGAATAAACACTGCTTTGAACATGAAAATCCTCATATTTAGTATTATAAACATACCAATAAATAATTTATAGTTCAAATAGAATATTTCTATAGTTCTAGCTATCGCCAAGCGCAGGCAGAAGAATCCTGACACTACCGGTCAAACAAAATGCTTGGCAGGATTATCGGCGTGTGGTAAAAATTAAAAAATTGTTGCAAGGGTGAGATGTTAAAAACATTTTTCCGGTTCCCAGGCAAGAGGGAGCCTGAGAAAGCAAACAATAGTAGCGGGATATATAATACCCAGTATATTACCTCAATTATTCTCTTTTTCCTCAACCGCTTCCTGCTTTTCCCAGGAGCGTTATATGTGACTCAGAACCAGAAGTGGAAGGAAAGGTACTGGCAGAATATG